>NZ_JBEZGJ010000029.1:0-53502 GCF_040649965.1 Micromonospora sp. NPDC048843 | reverse complement strand
ATCGGCAGCGCCCGGATGCGGGCGAAGGCAGCCGAGTTGATCGCGGCGAGGGCGTCCGTACGGCCCCGTTCGCGGAGCTGGCCGATGTCGGCGCCGCACCTGGCCACTAGCCTGCACTGATGCGACACACCCTCACCCCCGGGGACGACAGCCTGCACGGCCACTTCTCCCCCGACTTCCCGCCGGTACTCACCATCGACCCCGGCGACACCGTCACCTATCGCACCCTGGACTGCTGGTGGTCGGCCGGCCCGTACCCCGGCGGGCCGAACCGGGACCGGCCCCGGGTCGCGCAGCACCGGCCCGACCACGGGCATGCGTTGATCGGTCCGGTCGCGGTCCGCGGTGCGCGCGCTGACCAGACCCTCGCGGTACGCATCGACGCGGTCGTCCCGGGCCGTTGGGGAACCACTGTGGCCGGCGGCTGGCCGAGTGGGTTCAACCAGCGCTACGGCGTACAGGACCAACAGGTGGTGCACGCCTGGGCGCTGGACCCGGTGACGATGACCGGCCGCAACCAGCACGGCCACACGATCGCGCTGCGGCCCTTCATGGGAGTGCTCGGCATGCCACCCGCGGAGCCGGGGCTTCACTCGACGATCCCACCGCGCCCCTGGGGCGGCAATCTGGACTGCCGGGACCTCACCGCCGGCAGCACCCTCCTGCTGCCGATCCCGGTGGACGGCGCGCTGTTCTCCGTCGGGGACGGGCACGCCGCACAGGGTGACGGCGAGGTCGGCGGCACCGCGATCGAGTGCCCGATGGACGAGGTGACGTTGACCTTCGACGTACGCGACGACTTTCCGGTCACCGGCCCGGTGGCCCGTACCCCCGACGCATGGCTGACCCTGGGTGTCGGCGCCTCCCTCGACGACGCCACGTTCACCGCCCTGGACTCGATGCTGACCCTCATGCAGCGGCTGCACGGCCTCAGCCGCGCGGACGCGGTGGCGCTGGCCAGCATCGCTGTCGACGTGCGGGTGACGCAGATCGTCAACCAGAGCGTCGGCGCGCACGCGGTGCTCCGCGACGACGCGCTGCGCTGGCCAGGTCAGTGACCAGAATCGCGACGCCGAAGCCACCGGGGCGGGCCAGTTCCACCGCCAAAGGCGAGCGTGTCGGCTAACGGTCAATGTGGACCGCTCTCACGTTGTGGCCTCTAATCTGACTCCGGTTTTCCACAACCAACAGGAGGCACAGTGCCGGTCACGATCGAGTCAAAGGATGATGCCGGGGCCGCGCTGGAGCGGGTGGGATTCCTTCAGCAGCAGGTGGATGCCGGACAGATCGACCCCGCAACGGCCGGGCCGGAAATCGTCGAGACCCTCAACGCCGTCGTCAGCTTCTTCGTCCTCATCGGAGCTACTGGCAATCTCTACACGGCGCTCGTCGAGCCACTGATGCAGTGGAACATCTATTCTGTGTCGCTGAAATTCCTCCGGGGGCCGGAAAGTCCCGAGACGCAGAGCGCTCGGGAGCTGTCCGAGATGATTTCCGCCTTCTACCACAAGTGGGAGGTCCTCAAAACAGAGTAACGGCCGCCCAACACCTCAACCCTCGGCGACAACCGTCCGGGTCAGGTCGACCACCTCATCGACTCGATGGTGCGGCGGCATCGAGGACCTCTCGTCGAAAAGTGTCCGCAACAGTGGCACCTCCGACAGTGGCCACTTGCAGGCCATCAACAGGTCGTGATCACCTGGATGGCGGTCCAGATGGTTCGTGACCTCGATGAAGCCGCCAAGGTAGATGTGGTCCTTGATGTAGCCGCCAGGCGCGGACGTATCGAGCAGGCCCCGCTTCACACGGAGCGCGAGGTCGAAGGCCTCGTCGGCAGTGGTATGCGGAAGGACAGCGTCGAAAACGGCTCGAAAGCCTGCCCGCAGCGCCGTATCGCAGGCAATTACCCGTAGCGCGTACCGTCGCATGACATCGGGATCGATCATCCCCGCCTGCTGCTCGTGCCAGACCGCGAGACCCTCCTCGGTCCCCAGGTAGCCGGGGATTCCGTGCGCCAGCAGATGCAGTGGCTGCCGCATCCCGTTGGCCGTGCGCAGCACGTGGGTACCGACCTCGTGCACGATCAGTCGCCGTACCGTCGCGCCGGTGAAAGTGACGCCACGCTTGACTCGCACCTGACGCCGCCGGCCGACCACACTCATCCGCGCTGCCATGCGGTCACTGTGATCGATGGTCCACTCGTCCAGGCCCAGCTCGGCCAGGACCCGACCCATGGCGGCTGCCACCCGATCGGAGCTCCACGTCGCCTCGGTGTCAGCGGTCGGCGCCTGCTCTCCCAGGCGCCGGTGCGCGCCCGCCACCGCAGCGGTGGCAACCTCGCCGAACTGGCTCCGCGAGTAGCTCGTCATCGCCTCCGGGTCACGAGAATGCAGTGCCGCGAGCCCTGCCCGCGCGTATGCCAGCTCTCGGTCAAGGGCCTCTCGCCACGGCCCCGCCCCCGTCGACGCGGCCCGCGCCGCGTCGAGCGCGGCCGCGAGCTCGCCGGGAATCGGCGGGTATTCGAATCGTGGGTCCATGGCACGGCCGGCGTTGTGCGCGTCCAGAAACTCCATGCGCACCCGCGTCAGGTTGGTGGGCGTGATGTAGTGGGCGTAGCGAACAGGGTGAACGGCGTCGAGCACCACCCGGGTGGCGTGGTTGACAGCATCCAGGTCGACGCCCATTGTCTGATCCCTTCGCGGCATGACGGCTGCATGAGATGCTCTCACAGAGTCGAGCCGGACGGACGTTCGGCGACAGCAACCGGACGATCAGCCACGGTTGAGACATTGATGGGTCATTGCCGTCTCATGTCGCCGTCACAAGAATGCTGGGAATGGATGTGCCACAGCCACGTTCCACAAGTGACGGACCGGACGCCGACGTTTTTCCAATGGAGCGGCTGATACTGGCCGTCTGCACGAGCCGAACGCCCGCCGACGCGAGGTCGATCGCCGATAAAAGGGTCCGCGCGGATTTTCTGGAGCGGCTCGTCACCGGTCAGGTCAAGGGATTGGCCGGCGAGATCCGTACGATCCACCTCATCGGAGCGTCCATCGTCGGTGAGTTGGTCCTGACCGGCCGCGACATCGGCTATCCACTGACTTTCGACGGGTGCGATTTCGACCAGGCTCCCCGGCTCTGCGATGCCAACCTGCTGAGCCTGTCCCTCACTGAATCGACGATCCCCGGGCTCGACGCCACCGGCATGAGGGTCCGAGGCTCGGTCAGCATGCTTCGGGTCATCAGCACCGAGACCATCGATCTGCGCTACGCCCAGATCGACGGCGTGCTCCACTTCCGAGAGTGCGATCTCCGTAGCTCCTCACACGCGGTCCGCGCGAGCCAGATGGCCGTCGGAAGTAACGTGTCCTTCGCCAAGACGGTCGTCACCGGTCAGATTCGCATGATCGGCGCCCAGATCGGCGGGGCCGCCATCTTTCGCGGTGCGGAGCTGCACAATCCAGACAATGTGTGTCTGCAGGCCGAGCGTACGGAAATTGATGAGGGGCTCTGGTTTGACGCGGACGCCACACGACAGGCCGCCACCGTCGAGGGACGGATCATTCTCGACAACGCAAAGGTCGGTGGGTCCATCCTGTTGAGTGGCGTCGCACTGACCCGACCGCATCGGGGGTCGACGCGCAAGCGGCTGAAGGGCCGCCCCACCAGCCTGCAGGCGTACGGGCTCAAGGTGACCAGGGACATCAGGTGTGACCAGGCGTTTCGTTCGGACGGGGCGATCGGTCTGTGTTACGCCAGCGTCGAGGGGACGGTCTCGTTCGACACGGCGACGTTCGCTCCCGGTGCGGCTGACTCAGCGGCAGACCCGAGCCTTGTCGACCTGTCCGGGACGTCTGCCGGGATGGTCGACCTCGACTTCGCACAACCCCCGGCGACGCTCGACATGACGAACGTGTCTGCCCGGGTGGTGACGGACAACCCGAGCACCTGGCCCGCGGTCATCGTGCTCGACGGCTTCGCGTACGACCGGTTGAGCTCGCCCCAACCGGTCACCGTCCACGAGAGGATCAGGTGGCTCACCAGGGGCGACACCAGTTACCGCCCGCAGCCGTACGAACAACTGATCGCGGCGTACCGGCAAGCCGGCCAGGAGCACGAGGCACGCGTCGTCGGTTACCGGAAGCAACACGCCCGCGCGAAGGAGATCAGAGGGATCTCAAGGATATGGTCGGGGATCCTGTGGGCCACCGTGGGCTACGGCTATCGCACATGGCTCGCTTCGATCTGGCTGATCGGGCTGACGGCTCTGGGGTGGTCCATCTTCACGCCGATCGGTGACAGCGCCATCGCCGCCGTGGAGAAGCCGCCGCAGTTCCACTCACTCGTCTACTCGGTGGACCTCCTGATTCCGGTGGTGAGCCTCGGGCAGGACTCGACCTGGCGCTTCGACAGCGGCGCCCGATGGGTGGCCTGGGGCCTGATCCTGTCGGGATGGGTATTGACCACAGCCGTCGCGACCGCCATCGCGCGCGTCCTACGCCAGGGCTGACCCGGGGCGGGCTGGGCCCGCCGTTGACGGGCACGGCAGGGGTCGCGGACCGGACCGACGCGTCACACCGGGTCCAGCCGTCAGCGGCAGCCGATTCTGTCGGGGGGCACCGATAGCGTGTGGTCACTGTCGCCGCGCCGGCCGGATCGCGCCGCTCGCTGACCCTCGGAGGCCCCCCATGTCCCAGGAGACGACCTACCTCGAACTGTCCGAAGTGGACGGTGCGCACAAGTTCTACGAGGTCATCGTCGACAACGCCACGCTGACGGTGCGCTACGGCCGGATCGGCGACCAGGGGCAGGTGAAGGCCAGCGCCTATCCGGACAACGTCCGGGCCCGCGCCGCCGCGGCGAAGAAGATCGGGGAGAAGGTCCGCAAGGGCTACGCGCCGGCGGTCCCCGGCGTCCGCCAGAAGCGCACCGTGTCGCGGCGGCAGATCGTGAGCACCCGCTCCACCGCCCACACTGCCCCGGTGCTCTGGCGCTACGACTCCGGCGCCCCCGCCTTCGGCATCTTCGTCGACGGGCAGCACTGCATGGTCGGCAACGAGCACGGGGTCATCACCACGCTCGACCACGACGCTCAGGTGCGCAGCCAGGTCCGCCTGCCCGACGGGGTGAAGTGCATAGTCGCCGACGACGCCTGGATCTACGCCGGCTGCGACGACGGCAACGTCTACGACCTGTCCGGCAAGGTGCCCCGCGTGGCGTACGCGATCGCCCCGGAGATCGACATCTACTGGCTGGACATCCACGACGGCGTCCTCGGTGTCTCCGACGCCGACGGCGGGATCACCGCCGTCGACCACGAGGACGAGTTCCTGTGGCGTCGCCCCGGGCGGGGGCGTTCGGCCTGGATGGTGCGGTGCGACGACGACGCCATCTACCACGGCCACTCGCGGGGGGTGACCGGCTACGAGTGGCGGACCGGCAGCGAACTGTGGCACACCACTACCGGTTCAGTGCTCTTCGGCTGGCAGGAGCACGGCAGTGTGTTCGCCGGCACCAGCAACCGCGAGGTGGTCCGGCTGTCCAAGGAGGGTCGCCACGAACGCACCTACCTGTGCGACGCCCCGGTCTTCTCCTGTGCCACCGCCGAGGGCGGCGAGTACGTCTTCGCCGGTGACAGCCAGTCCTCGATCTACTGCTTCGACGCGGCGGGCACCCGGCTGTGGAAGCTCGGCACCGGCTGCGGCTCGGCGTACTCGATGCAGTACCACGACGACCGGCTCTACGTCGTCACCACCGGCGGCCACCTGGCCTGCATCGACGCGAGCGAGCCGGCGATCCGCGCGGCGCAGGCCGGGAACGTCCCTCAGGTACGCGACATCAAGGCCCCCCGCCAGGCACCCCAGCCGGTGCAGCCGACGATCGTCGAGGTGACCAGCGACTCGGGCGCGGGCGTGGTCGTGCAGTGCCTGGACGATCGGGGGCGGCTGCGGGTTCAGGTGCTCTCCGGCGGTTACCGGCGCGACTGGTCGGTGCAGTTCCCCAAGGGGATCCGCGAGCCGGGCGCCCGCTACCTGGTGACCGAGGTGCGCGAGTCCAGCCGCGGCGGTTACTACCGCGCGTACGGCGACATCCGCCGGCTGCGCTGAGCGGCGAGCGCTCCGCCCCCCTACCAAGGGGTCCCCGGTCGCGCCCGTCCGTGTCGTAGGGTGCCGCCATGGCGCACCCCGTCCGGGCCAACGGCGACGCCAGCAGGGCCTGGTGGGCTGCCCCGCCGGCACTGCGAGTCAGTCACCTGCCGGGCATCGACCCGGAGCTGCTACGGGTGGCACTCGACCCGCTGCCACCGGCAGCACCAGCGATCGTGCACTACCGGCCCACCGTGACGCGTCCTCTCGGTGACCTCGTGGACACAGTGCTCGACCAACTGGACACCGCTGCCCTCGCGATGTTCCCCCGCTGGCTGACGGGGGCCGACCAGTTCGACAGCCAGGGCACGCTCGGCGTGGCGGCGGTGCGGGCACTCGCGGCCCGTACCGCCGCCCGCTCCCGGCACTTCGGTCCGTTCCTGGCCGACCTCGCCGAGCGAGGGCTGCGCGACCCGCACCGCCCCGGCGGCCGGTCCCGCTTCGCTCCTGGAGTACGCGCCGCCGGGCTCGCCCGGGTGATCGCCGACGCCTACGACCGGGAGAACTGCGTACTCGTCGTGGCCCTGCCCGACCTGGACGCCGAAGCCGAGCGGACGCTGGTGGCCGCCGCCGAGTGGCTCGTGCGGTACGGCGGCTTCACCGTGTGGTTGGCCGGCGGCCCGCTGCGCCACGCCGACCGGGTGCGCTCGGTGTCACTGCCGGTGCCGGGTCGATTCGCCGAGCTGGCCAGCATGACCGAACGGATTCCGGCCCTCGCCGCCGAGCCGGAGCCGACGGTGCTGGCCTGGCCGCCGATCGCGGGCGTGCCCCGCTGTGACAGCGCCGCCGAACAGGCGTTGGAACGCGCGCTCGCGCCGCACGACTGGGCGCGGGGCCGGCGGTGGAACCAGACCTACGAGTGGCACGTCCTGGCCGCGGCGTACCGTCTGGATTTGTTTTGGCCCACGGAGGGTCTTGCGGTCGAGGTGGACGGCCCGGAGCATCGTGGGCGAATCGCTTTCGCCAACGATCGGCGGAGAGACGTACAGCTGCAACTCCTCGGGCTGGACGTGCTCCGCTTCACCAACGAGCAGGTGCTCACCGACGCGCCGGCGGTGGTCGACGGGATCCGTCGGCTGCTGGCCCGGCGACGCGCGGGCGGCACGCACCCCCACGGAGATGAGACATCATGACGAGCCCGGCGGACGTCCCGCGCCTGACGCCGAACCAGATCAACGCCCTCGTGGTGCTGATGGTCGAGGCACGCCGACTCACCAACGTCGAGCTGAAAGAGCTCGCCGGTTTCACGCTGACCGGCAAGGACAACACGAAGCTCGTCGACCTGGGCCTGGTGGACACCGATCGGACGCACCGGCCCTTCGCCCACGAGCTGACCGAGGAGGGTTGGCGGGTGGCGCGTCAGCTGCACACCGCCGCGCCGCCGAAGCAGGGTGGCTCGACGACCCGGTCCCTGTTCGTCGTCCTGTCCAACCTGCACCGTTCGCTGGACCGGCTCCGGGTCAGCCACGGCGATTTCTTCAAGCAGACCGAGGCAACGGCCGCCCCGGCGACCGGCGAGCCGCGACACGAAGCACCGGCACCCACTGTGACAGCGACGACGGCGCCGCCGGCATCGGCGGCATCGGCGGCATCGGTGTCCGCGGCGGACGTGGAGGCACTGGTTCGCTCGGCGTACCGGGATCTGGCCACCGCGCCGGGCGCCTGGGTCGGCCTCGCCGACGTCCGCGACCGGCTCGCCGACACCGACCGGGCCGCCCTCGACGCGGCGTTGCGGGCGATGGTCGGCCGGGAGGACGTCCGCATCATCCCGGTGGCGAACACCAAGTCACTGACCACACGGGACCGGGCCGCTGCCGTGCGCATCGGGAACGAGGACAACCACGCCCTGGCGATCGGCCCGGCATGATCTCGGACGACCAGCGGGCCGCGCTGGAAGCGGTCAGCCTCAACCCGGCGGTCACCCCGGACGACGTCTGGCGACCCAGCCCGCACAACGTGCCGGAGCTGCACGAGAAGGTGGCCGCGGAGATCCTGCGCGGGGTGGCACGGGCCCGTACCGACGACACGAGCATGCCGCTCGGCGTGGCCATGCAGGGCCGCGCGGGCGCCGGCAAGACGCACCTGCTCGGGGCGGTCCGCGAACGGATCCAGGGCGACGGCGGCTACTTCTTCCTTGTCGACATGGTCAGTGGCAAGACGTTCTGGGAGAGCGTGGCCCTGGCCCTGGTGGAGGGGATGGGCCGCCCCCACGTCGGCTGGGGCACTCAGTTGAAGACCTTCCTGCGTCGACTCACCCCCCAGCTCGGCCTGCCGGTGGAGGTCCGCGACGCGGTCGCCGGCGCCCGACCGGTGACCCGTGCGCAGCTCGACACCTTCATCTGGGCGCTGCGCGAGCGCGATCGGGAGGTCGGGCGGGACGCCCAGGACACCGCTCGGGCGCTCGTCCTGCACGGCGCCATCGATTTCGAGGCACAGGACGTCGGTTACGCCCACCTGATCTCCGAACCGGGCGACCCGGCCGCGCGGGCGGCGTGGGGTTTGAGCACCGCGATCCGCACCCCCCAGCAGGTCGTGCAGGACATCTCCCGGCTGATGGCCCTGACCCTGGATCCCACCGTCATCGCCGTGGACCAGCTCGACACGCTGTTCGCCCAGACCAGCACCTCATTGCTCAACCAGCATCAGGGTCTGGAGGACGGCCAGGCCAAGGTGCTCGGCCCGATCGCCGACGGCCTGCTCAAGCTCCGCGACATCACCCGCCGCACGCTGGTCGTCGTCTCGTGCCTGCCGGACACCTGGGTGCTGCTGACCCGCACCGCGCCCACCCCGGTCGCTGACCGCTTCCGTACAGCCGCCCTGCCGGACCGGATCCCCACTCCGGAGATCGGGCAGGCGATCGTGGCGAAGCGCCTCTCCGCCGCGTTCGCGGGGATGTTCTTCGGGCCACCGCACCCCACCTGGCCGATCGCCCCCGCCGCCTTCGCCGACGCGCCCACCCTGACGCCACGCGCCCTGCTCCGCCGGGTGGACCGCCACATCGCCTGGTGCCGTGATCGCGACGACGTGGTGGAGCTGGACCGGCTCATCGACGGCGCCGACTCGACGCCGCCGGTCAGCGCCGCCCGTGCCGCTGCCGCCGATCCGACGACCGACGAGCGCCGCCTGCACGAGTTGGACGTGCGGTTCGCCGAACTGGTCGAGGCCGCGGACGTGTCGGCCGCCGTCCACCCGACGGGCGAGGACGAGCACATGCCGCCGCTGCTCGCCGCCGGCCTGGCCGCCTGGATCGCCGAGCAGGCGCCGACCGGGGCCACCTACAAGTACGATCCGCCGCCCGGGCGCAAGCCCGCGCTGCACGGGCGGCTCATCGAGGTGCTCGACGAGGCCACCGAGAACGAGGCGCACTGGTGCTTCCGGGCCGTCGCGCACCCCAATGCCATCGCCGTCACCGCCCGGGTGAAGGCCGCCTGCACCCTCGCCGGGTTGGACCGGGACCTGCCACAGCGGCGGCTGATCCTGCTGCGCAACGGTCCGTGGCCGACCGGGAAGCGTACGACCGAGGTGTTGACCGGCTTCGACGCGGCCGGCGGCCTGCGGTGTGCCGTGCCGGAGGCGGACCTGCGGGTCTTCGCGGCGCTGCGGGTGATGGCGGCCGAACCGTCCACGGCCCTACAGGAGTGGCTGGTGGCCCGCCGTCCGGCCAGCGGCACCGAGCTGTTCCGCACGGTCCTGCCCGGGCCCGACGGGACGCGCGGCGGTGCCCAGCCGCCGACGCCCGACGACGACGAGCCACCGTCGGGTGGCCCCGAATCCGACCCGACGGACGCGCCGGCCGCCGACGTCCCCGCCGACGTGTCGACCGGTGCGGCGGCCGGGCCCGTGCCCGCTGACCAGGCCGACCCCGTGGTCGGCGGAGGCGGTCGGGCCGTCGGGCTGGGGCGGACCGTCGACGGCGGTCACCCGTTCACCGTTCCCCTGGAGTCGCTGCGCCGCCACGCGGTCGTGTTCGCCGGGTCCGGCTCGGGCAAGACCGTGCTGATCCGCCGGCTGGTCGAGGAGTGCGCCCGCGAGGGGGTCTCCGCGATCGTGCTCGACCCCAACAACGACCTGGCCCGGCTCGGCGACCCGTGGCCCGACCCGCCGGACGGCTGGGGCCCCGGCGACGCCGAACGCGCCGCCGACTACCTCGCACACACCGAGGTGGTGGTGTGGACGCCCCGGGTCACCGCCGGTCGGCCGCTGAGCTTCCAGCCGCTGCCCGACTTCACCTCCCTGCGGGACTGGCCCGACGAGTTCGACCAGGCCGTCCGCTCCGCCGTGGAGGCGCTCGCGCCACGGGCGGGGGTGGACCGCTCCAGCCGGCTCGCCCAGCAGGGCAAGGCCGTCCTCACCGAGGCCCTTCAGGCGTACGCGCGCAGCGGGATGGTGGGCCTGCCCGGCTTCACCGAGTTCCTCAGCGATCTGCCCGAGGGCGTCAGCCGGCTGGCCCGCGCCGGGAAGCTCGCCGAGGAGTTGGCCGAGGCGCTCAAGGCGGCGATGGTCACCGATCCGCTCTTCGGCGGGGTCGGCGCACCGGCCGACCCGGGGCTGCTGCTGACGCCGTCGGCGGGGCGACGGGCCCGGGTGTCGGTGATCAGCTTCGTCGGCCTCACCTCCGATCAGGAGCGGCAGAGCTTCGTCAACCAGTTGCAGATGGCGCTCTTCGCCTGGATCAAGCGGCACCCCGCCGGTGACCGACCGCTGGGCGGGCTGTTCGTGATGGACGAGGCGCAGACGCTCGCGCCGTCGACCGGCACCACTGCCTGCACCGCCAGCTCGATCGCGCTGGCCTCACAGGCCCGCAAGTACGGCCTCGGGCTGGTCTTCGCCACCCAGGCGCCCAAGGGCCTGCACAACCAGATCTCCGGCAACGCGACGACGCAGTTCTTCGGGCTGCTCAACGCGCCGGCGCAGATCGACGCGGCCCGGCAGCTCGCCGAGGCCAAGGGCGGGCGGCTGCCCGACATCGGCCTGCTCAACAGCGGTGAGTTCTACGCGGCCGGAGAGGGGTTCTCGTTCGTGAAGGTCCGTACCCCGCTGTGCCTGACGCACCACCCGAAAGCGCCGCTGACCCCTGAGGAGGTCGTCGCCCGCGCCAGACCGGCTGGGTAGCCTGGGGCCATGATCTTCATTACCGCCAAGTTCCGGGTCCTGGCCGAGCACGCCGACCGGTGGCCGCAGATCACCGCCGACTTCACCGAGGCAACCCGGGCGGAGCCGGGCTGCCTGTGGTTCGACTGGTCCCGCAGCATCGACGATCCCACCGAGTACGTGCTGGTCGAGGCGTTCCGCGACGACCAGGCCGGCGGGGCCCACGTCCAGTCAACGCATTTCCGCACGGCCCAGGAGACCCTGCCGCCGTACCTGGCCCAGACGCCGCGGATCGTGAACGCCACGGTGCCGCAGGAGGACTGGTCGCTGCTCGGCGAGATGGCCGTGCCCGAGGGGCGCTGACCGCCACCGGCCCGCGGTACGCGACCGTCGTCAGCGCAGCCGGTCCGCGACCCGCCGTCAGCGCAGCTGGCGGGCGGTGAATCGGGCCGGCGGGTCGGCGATCACGTCCTGCGCCGCGATCAGCTGGATCTCCCGGGTGCCCGCCGCGAGAGTGGCCTCGAGCACGGCGTAGACGGAGGCGATGGTGCGCTCCAGCGCGGTCGCGGGTGAGCCAGTCGTCCACAGGTGGGCGAGGTACAGCGCCGCCGTGACGTCGCCCCCACCGTTCGGGTTGATCGGCAGCAGCGGCGTGGTCACCGCCCAGGCGCCCTCGTCGGAGACCGCCACCACCTCCAGCGAGTCCGCCGGCAGGTCACCGTGGAGCACGCTGGTCACCAGGACGTGCCGTGGCCCTGTCGCGCGCACCACGTCGACAGCGTCGAGCACCTCGGCCAGCGAATTCGTTGTGCGACCGGCGAGGAAGTCCAACTCGAAGTGGTTCGGCGTGATGATGTCCGCACGGGGAACGACGGTGTCCCGTAGGTATTCCGGAATCCCCGGCCGGACGAACATGCCTCGCCCGGCGTCGCCCATCACCGGGTCGCAGCAGTACACAGCGGCCGGGTTTGTCGCCTTCACCGTCGCTACGGCGTCCAGGATCACCGCGCCCATGGCCGGGTCACCCTGGTAGCCGGAGAGCACCGCGTCGGCGCTGCCAAGGACCCCGCGATCCTCGATGCCCGCGATCACCTCCGCCACGTCCGCCGCCGGGAGCATCGGTCCCCGCCATGCGCCGTACCCGGTGTGGTTGGAGAAGTGCACGGTCACTACCGGCCAGACCTCGTGCCCGAGGCGTTGCAGCGGAAAGGCCGCCGCCGAGTTGCCGACGTGACCGTAGGCGACCGACGACTGGATGGACAGGATCTTCACCGGCCCATCATCGCCGCTGCGGCCGGAGGCGCACTGACGGCCCGCCGTTTCTGTCGGGTGGCCCACTCGCCGCTCACTCGACGGGACGGCACGAACGGGCGACCCGGACCGTGTCGTCCGGGCCGCCCGAGCGGTGGCAGGGCGACCAACACGCTGACTGGCCGTCCCGTCGTACGGTCAGCCGCCGAGGCTCGCCGCGGCCGAGGCGATCGACGAGGCGAAGTAGCTCACCTGGGTGTAGACACCCGGGTAGTTGGGCCGGGCGCAGCCGTTTCCCCAGCTGACGATGCCGACCTGGATCCAGGCGTTGGAGGCGTCGCGGCGGAACATCGGGCCGCCCGAGTCACCCTGGCAGGTGTCGGTGCCGCCGCTGGCGTAGCCGGCGCAGATCTCCTGGGCGGGGATGAGATCCCCGCCGTAGTTGGCGTTGCAGGTGGAGTCGCTGACGAACGGCACTGTCGCCTTGAGCAGGTACCGCTGCTGGCCGCCGCCCTCGCGTGCGGCGCCCCAACCGGCCACGGTGAAGGTGCCGCTGTCGTACGCGGTGGTGCTCGCGATCGGCAGCGTGCTCAGCCCGGTGACGGGACTGGCCAGCCGGATCAGCGCCCAGTCGCGGCCGGCGCCGTTGTAGCCGGGGGCGCGGTAGACGTAGTTGGACCGGACGGTGATCCGGCTGGACGACTGGAGGTCGACAGTTCCGAGCGTGGCGGTGATGCTGGTGTTGGTGCCGGTCGCGCCCACGCAGTGCGCCGCGGTGAGCACCAGCCGGGCGCTGTACAGCGCCCCGCCGCAGCCCATCGAGAGACGGACCATGAACGGGAACTCGCCCTGAGCGGCGCGGGTGCCGCCGACGACGTTCGGCGTCACGGGGCTGTCGGCCGCGGCGGCCGGCGCGGTGAGGGTGAGGCTGGCCGCGGTCACCGCAGCCAACGCGGTGGCCAACAGGCCAGTGAGGGTACGCCAGCGAACCATGCATTCCTCCGCATCAGGATGGCACGCCTCGTGAGCGCACCGCAGTCGAGATAGCGGTCATCATATTGAGCATTACGAATATCGCGGGTCATCCTCTCTGGGTCGTACCACCGGCGGTATGGATCACGCGGCGCGGGGCTTGTCGGCGACCGATGGTCAGGCGTCCGCCGTGCCGGTGCTCTCCCGGCGGAGAAGCCGGAACGGCGTCTGCACGGTCAGCGGCCACGCGACCTCCGCGCCCTCGATGCGGGCGACGAGGCGGCGCACCGCGAGACGGCCGATCTCCCTCTTGTCCGGGGCGATCGTGGTGAGGGTCGGCGCGGTGAACCGCCCCTCCTCGATGTCGTCGATCCCGACCACAGCGACGTCCTCGGGCACCCGGTGACCGGCCTCGGCCAGCGCCCGCAGCGCGCCGATGGCGACCAGGTCGTTGTAGCCGAACACCGCGTCCGGCGGGTCACCGAGGGCGAGCAGGTCACGCATGGCGCGCATGCCGTCGAGCCGACCGAACGCGTCGGTGCCGGCGACCAACCGTGGTCGGTACGGCAGGCCGGCGGCCACCAGGGCCTCCCGGTATCCCCGGACCCGCAGGTGGGCCGACTGCCGGTCACCGCCCGGGGTGGCGCCGATGAAGGCTATCCGGCGGCGGCCGATGGCCACGAGATGCCGGATCGCCGCGTGGCTGGCGGCGACGTTGTCGATGGCGATGTGGTCGTGTGGCACGTCGTAGACGCCCTCGCCGATCAGCACGAGTGGGCTGTCGGCCGTCCGAGCCAGCACCTCCTCCCGGCCGATGCGCACCGGGCTGAGGATCAGGCCGTCGATGATGCGCTGCCGCGAGCCGTCGAGGAGTGCCAGCTCCGCCTCCCGGTCCGCTGCGGTGTTCTCCATGACGAGCGTGTATCCGAGCGCGGCGGCCTCGGAGATGGCGATCTCGGCGAGTTCGGCGAAGTACGGGTTGGTCAGTTCCGGGACGGCCAGGGCGATCAGGCCGGTACGGCCCCGACGGAGGTGCCGGGCACCGAGGTTGGGGCTGTAGCCGAGTTCGTCGATCGCCTGCTGCACCCGCTGCCGGGTCCGCTCCCCCACCGGCCGGTACCCGTTCACCACATTCGAGACCGTGGCCAGGGAGACACCGGCGCGCTGGGCGATGTCCTTCAGGTTGACGCCCATCCCCGACCTTTCGCGAATTCGACCGGCGGGCCGACCGGACATTGATGAACAAGCATTGACGGGAGGGTCGGCGCGGCTCTATAACGTTATACAGGTGATGATGGATGTCAATATGCCGGCCACCGTTGGCGCGTGGAGATCCCACCGACATCCGTCGCTGACGCCCGTCCCCCGTCAATGACCACCCGATGCCCACCACCCACGCGCTTCGGGCCTGGCTGCACCGCCCGCGGCGACTCGTCCCCCGGAGACGGCATGACACGTCACGTCCCCATCCGCCCCGCCCTCCCACTGCTGCTCGCCATCGCCCTGGTCGCCGGCGTTCTCGCCGCGCCCGCCTCGTCGGCGTACGCCGCACCGGCCAAGACACCGCCGCTCACCACCCCCTGGACCAGCCAGGCGCTGGTCGGCACACCACTGCCCGAGTACCCGCGCCCGCAGATGACCCGGCCGGACTGGCTGAACCTCAACGGCGAGTGGCAGCTACGCCAGTCGACGACCGACGACGCCCCGCAGTTCGGCACCAACCTGCCCGAGCGGGTCAACGTGCCCTTCCCGGTGGAGAGCGCCCTGTCCGGCATCCAGCGGGCCGCCAACGACAACCGCAACTACCTGTTCTACCGACGTACCGTCACCGTCCCGGCGAACTGGTCGGGTCGGCGGACCCTGCTGCACTTCGGCGCCGTCGACTGGCAGAGCACCGTCTGGGTCAACGGTGTGCGGGTCGGCGCGCACACCGGCGGCTACGACGCCTTCACCTTCGACGTGACGCCCCAGCTCACCACCGGGACTAACGAGATCGTCGTCAAGGTCTGGGATCCCACCGACACCCGGCAGAACGGCAGCCTGCCCGCCATCGGCAAGCAGACCAAGACACCTGGCGGGATCTTCTACACCCCCAGCTCCGGCATCTGGCAGACGGTCTGGATGGAGCCGGTGCCCGCCGCCTCGATCAGCAGCGTCGACGTCTACCCGAACCTGAGCAACAACACACTGCGGGTCCGGGTCTTCACCCGGGGCGACGTGAGTGGCCACAGTGTGCTCGCCGAGGCGTTGAACGGCGCGACGGCGGTCGGCTCGGCCACCGGCGGCTTCACCGACTTCAGCGTGCCGGTGCCCAACGCCCGCCGCTGGTCACCCGACGACCCGTTCCTCTACAACCTCCGCGTGAGCCTGCGCGGCGCCGGCGGCGCCGCAGTGGACCGGACAACGCACTACTTCGGCATGCGGGAGATCACCACCGGCCTGGTCAACGGGGTGTTGCGCCCCAAGCTCAACGGCCAGTTCGTGTTCCAGGTCGGCACCCTCGACCAGGGCTACTGGCCGGACGGGCTCTACACCGCACCGACCGACGCCGCCCTCGCCTTCGACCTGCAGAAGCACAAGGACCTGGGCTTCAACATGGTGCGCAAGCACATCAAGGTCGAGCCGCAACGCTGGTTCTACCACGCCGACCGGCTCGGCCTGCTGGTCTGGCAGGACATCCCGTCGCTGACCGCCCAGAACGTCGACCCCACCGACGCCCAGCAGGCGCAGTTCGAGGCCGAGGCACGCGAGATCGTCGACGAGCACCGCAGCTCACCGGCCGTGATCGCGTACACGCCCTACAACGAGGGCTGGGGCGAGCGGTCCCTCGCCGACACCAGGCGGGTCGCGCAGAACCTCAAGAACCAGGACCCGACACGTCTGGTCAACCCGCACAGCGGCCACAACTGCTGCCAGTCCCTCGGCAACCCCGGCAACGGCGACATCGACGACTGGCACGTCTACCTCGGCCCGGATTCCCCCGTACCGTCGAGCAGCCGGATCGCGGTGCTCGGTGAGTTCGGCGGCCTGGGGCTGCACACGCCGGGCCACGAGTACAGCCCGAGCGGCAGCTTCTTCGCGTACGAGTGGCAGTCCAGTTCGAGCGCCCTCACCGACCGGTACGTGGGGCTGGTGCAGGGCACCCAGAACCTGATGCTCGGCAAGGGGCTCAGCGCCTCGATCTACACCGAGATCACCGACCTGGAGGGTGAGCTGAACGGCTTCGTCACCTACGACCGACATGTGATCAAAATGGACCAGGCGCGGGTACGCGCCGCCAACACCGCCCTGATCAACGCCTCGAAGACCATCGGCAGTTCGACACCCGTCGCCCTGCCGACCAACACCCGCCGGTCGTTGCAGGTGACCACGCCCGGCTTCACCAACCGTTACCTACGCCACCAGGACAGCCTGGCCTACACGGAGGTGGTCGACGCCGCGAGTTCCAGCCTGCTCAAGGCCGACGCCACGTACACCATCCGGCCCGGTCTGGCCGGTGCCGGTTGCTACTCGTTCGAGTCGGTCAACTTTCCTGGGCAGTACCTGCGTCACCAGAACTCCCGGGTCCGCAACTCGCCGGACGACGGCTCCGCGCTGCTGCGCGCCGACGCCACCTGGTGCGCCCGTACCGGGCTGACCGGCACCGGCGTGTCGCTGGAGTCGTACAACTTCCGAGGTAGGTACCTGCGGCACTACAACGCGGAGGTCTGGCTCAGCAACGGCGCTGGCGGCGATGCGTACAACACGCCGACGTCGTGGACCGCCGACAGCACCTGGACCATCGCCGCCCCGTGGACGCCCTGACCGCTGCGCCCTGACCGGGCCGTTCCGAGAAGAAGTAGGCGCGGGGGTTCCGGCGTGGGCCGGAACCCCCGCGACGCGTGGACGGTGTCGCGGGGTCGGCTCCGCCCGCCCGGGGCTCGGTCCTCTCGTCAGCGCCGACGCCTTCCGTCGCGGTCGGTGACCGGACTCCGGCGTCACTCGTCGTCCCGGAGGTCGTTTCCCCGGTCATGAGCGAAAGCGGCGAGTCGATTGCACGGTTCGGCAGGGCCGGCTTCAGGGCAAGGACCTCGCCGCAACTTGCACATGGCCAGATTCGCTCCGCTGTTGCAACACGCAATCATGCCGGCCAATAAATAGACAAGAACCAATCTTGACTTGTACGGCCGGCCAGCGCACCGTAAAGAGCCAGAGGCAGATGCACGCCATTATCGGCCCGGCTGGAGTGGATCGCCAAATGGGGGCGCTGCCGGTTTCGCGCCGCGTGCATCAGGAGGCTTTCCATGCGGTTGAATCCGTTCAGCGGTGTTTATCTCACCGATCCGGCAAGCATGTGGCGGCGCATTCTCGATGATCCCGACGGGGTGCACTACGCCGAGGATCTGGGCCTGTGGTTGATCAGCAGGCACGCGGACGTCCGGCGGGCCCTCGCTGACGCCACGACATTCGCCAACGCCCTCACCCTCGCCCCGGTCTACGAGGTGTGTCCACCGGCGCTGAACGTCATCATGCAGATCGACGCGCCACCCACGACGGCGGCCGCGGACCCACCGGCGCACCCACGTACCCGGCGGGCCCTACGGGCGACCTTCGCGAACACCGCCGAGCGGGTCGAGGCCGAGTACGGGGCGATCATCCGACGCCGGGTCGACCAGTTGGTGTCCCGTCTCGCCGCCCGACAGGGCGATCAGGTCGACCTGATCCCGGAGTTCGCGACCGAACTTCCCCTGCTGGTGGTCCTGGACATTCTCGGGGTGCCCGACGCCGACATCGGGCGGATCCGGAGTTGGGCGGACGGGCAGATAGCCCTCATCTGGGGGCAGCCGGACCCGGCCGAGCAGGTACGCCTGGCCCAGGGCCTGCTGGAGTTCTGGCACTACTGCGAGGACCTGGTCCGCCAGCGGATGGACAGTGGACACCGGGGCGAGGACTTCATCAGCCGTGCCCTGGACTACCGGGACGACGACGACAGCGTGCTGACGGTGCCCGAGGTGGCGAGCCTCGCCTTCAATCTCCTGGTCGCGGGTCACGAGACCACGGCCGGGTTGCTCGCGCACGCCCTCGACCAGGCCCTGTCCGCTCCCCAGCGCTGGTCGGCGATCACCGCGGACCCGGGGCTCGTCCCCGCCTTCGTGGGCGAGACGCTCCGGTTCTCGCCCGCCATCGACGGCTGGCTGCGGGTGACCACCCGGGATGTCACGGTGGGTGCGGTGACGATCCCCGCCGGGGCGCGTTGCCTGCTGTTGATCGGAGCGGCGAACCGGGACCCGGCGGCGTTCCACGACCCGGACCGGTTCGACCCACACCGGGCCGATGTGGGCAATCACCTGTCGTTCGGCCACGGTCCACATTTCTGCATCGGTGCGGGATTGGCGCGACTTGAAGCCGCAATCGCCCTCAGCCGGCTCACCGAAGCCATTCCCGGGTTGAGATTGTCACCGGAGCAACATCGCACGTACAAACCCAATGTCGCGTTCCGCGCGCACCGCACACTGCTCGCGATAATCGACGGTCCGGCAGCCGCGGACGTGCCGGCGGCACGGGATGGCGCGACAGCCGAAGTGCACGCCGCCTGAGCGGGCACTGGCGCCAGCGGCGCTGACCTGCGGACGAGCCGAGGGTGGGGTGGGCCGGCGTCGACCGTTGCACCCGGGCACGTCGGTGCCGGCACCGGGTCGAGGGTGCACCTTTCCCACCTTTCCCGACGATCCATACCGGTGAACGTCTTCACACCCATCGCTTCCTGGGTTAAGAATTGCCCTCTGTGAATGTTCGGCTCATCGGTCAATCTCGATCTGGCGTCCGCTGCTGAATATCCGTTCCACGAAGGTGAGCGCATGGAGCACACGTCCCCGTCGAGCTCGGCTCACTCTGCGGCCAGTCAGCGGTTCCGACGGGAGTTGCGCGACTGCCGCGTCCAACAGGGCCTGACCCAACGAGCCCTTGCGGACCTGGTGCGGTTCAGCCGCGAGACGGTCGCGGCGGTCGAGTCAGGTCGCCGGTTCGGCAGCCACGAGTTCGCACTGCGCTGCGATGACGTGCTCGACACCGGCGGCCGGCTGGCCGCACTGTGGCCGCAGGTCGCGGCCGAGCAGTTGGCGGCCGACGGTCGCCGAGGCCCTCGCGCGCCGGAGCCGCCTCGACTGGATCGGCAGGTGCCGCGTCAGCGTGGGCGGCGTGACGCGCGCGACCCGGGCGCCGTGGTGGACGCCATCGACGAGTTGCGGGAGCTGATCGGCCAGGTGCTCAACGGCCAACCCGAACCGGATGAACCGGAGCGACGGCACCCGTCGGCCGAACCCCTCGACAACCAGCGCTGACCCGACGAATCCGCCCCGACCTCGCGGCGTCACCGGCCGCTGACGTTGGGTACAGATGCTGGTACGGGCAGTTTGTACCACGGCCAGGTCTGGTCTACGAGCGCGGCTTCCGGCCGAATGGGACTTGCATTCGGCAACGTGCGTATAGACCGTCATCGACGAGTCGTGGGAGTCAATCTTGGCGTCGAGCACCCGGTCCCACGCGGCCAGACCCTACCCGACCCGCCGACGCGGTTGGAAGATAGCCGGCCGGATGCGCCTCATCGTCGCGGCCCCGCTCGTCGCCGTGATCGGCTTCGCCGGTCTCGCACTGACCGAGAGCGCACGCCAGACGGCTCGCGCCAGCGACCTGCAGATCCTGGCGCGGGTCGGTGCCGAGGCCGGCGACCTGGCCTACCGCCTGCAACGCGAACGCATCGCCGCCGCCGACCTGCTCACCTATGCCCGGCCCGAGCAGCAGGACGCCTTCGGCGTGGAGATGGCCGCCACCGATGGCGCCGTCGCCCGCTACCGCGGGCAGCGTGACCGACTGTCCACCGACAACGGCACCAGCTCGGCTCTCCTGCGGCGCATCGATGCCGCTCTGGACGGCCTCGCCCCGCTGCGTACCCAGGTGCGCACCGCCACGCACGCGTCGGTGTCGGCGATGACCTTCAGCTACCGCATCGCGATCGCCGACCTCATCAGCTTCCGGGAAAACGTCTCACACGGCGTGGTGGACGCCCCACTCGCCGACGGGATCCGGGCCTCGGCGGCGCTGTCGAAGACGGCCGAGGCCATCGGTCAGCAACAGGTCGCCGTGCTGCGTGCCGTAGCGGGCGGGGAACTGACCCCTGCCATGCAGCAGGACATCACTGCCGCCCGCACCAGCTACACCGAATCGAGCCTGTCGTTCCTGGCCCTGGCCCCACCCGAGTGGAGCAACTGGTGGGAGCAGGCCGGCACCGGCAAGGAGGCGCTGGCCCTGCAACGGATGCAGGACGAGGTGTCCCGGGCCCAGCCGGGGTCGCAGCTGAAACTCGAGACCGACGCCTGGGTGTCCACCACCCAGACGCGCGCCGCCCGGCTGGCCGACCTGCGCGCCCGGGTCGACGGGGCGGTCCGCGACGACGTTCGGACCGCGCACGCCGACCAGCGCCGCCGGGCCGTGGCCGAGGCGGCCAGCGTCCTCCTGGCCCTGATCCTGACCGCGTTGGTGACCTGGGCCGTCGCACGGCAGATCACCCGACGGCTGCGCCGGTTGCGGGACGCTGCCAACGCCGTCGCCTTCGAACAGCTCCCCGCCGTGGTGGCCCAGCTCCAACAGCCCGGCAGCGCCGCCGTCGACCCACAGAAGCTGGCCAACCAGCAGTCCAGTGCCGCCCTCGAACCGTCCAGCGACGACGAGATCGGCGAACTGGGTCAGGCGTTCACCGCTGTGCACCAGGCCGCCGTGCGGACCGCCGCCGAGCAGGCCGTCATGCGCGCCAACACCGCCGACATCTTCATCCACCTCAGCCGCCGCGAACAGCGACTGGTCGACGCCGTCCTGGCCCAGGTCGACCTGGTCGAGCGGGACGAGACCGACCCCGACCGGCTCGACCAGCTGTACACACTGGACAACCTGGCGACCCGGATGGGCCGGATCAACGCCAGCCTGCTGGTGCTCGGCGGCGTCGGCGTGGGTCGCGTACGCCAGCGCGACGTTCCGCTGCAACAGGTGCTCCAGGCGGCGCTGTCCCAGATCGAGCACTACGCGCGGGTCCGGCTCGGCATGATCGACGGGGACGTCGCGGTGGCTGCCAAGACCGTCGACGAGGTCGTGCACCTGCTCGCCGAACTCATGGACAACGCAACGACGTACTCGCCGCCGGGCAGCGAGACCTGGGTGAGCGGCCGGAGCCTGGGAGACCGTGTCATCGTCCAGATCAGCGACGAGGGTGTGGGGCTGTCCACGCAAAGGATGCAGCAGCTCAACGAGCTGCTGGCCCGCCCACCGGCCATCGACGTGGCCGCCGTACGAGCGATGGGGCTGGTCGTCGTGGGCCAGCTCGCGGCCCGGCTGGACGCCACCGTCCAACTGCGACGCGGCCCCCGACGCGGCATCCTCGCCGAGGCGACACTGCCCGCGGCGATCATCCGGTCGCTGCCACCGGAGGAGTACCTGCTCGCACCCGGCCGGTTGTCGCGGCGGGCGGCGCGGACGCCCAGCCCTCCGCCGCCGTACCAGCCGCGCCCCGAACCCACGGCCGGACGCCCTCCGACCGAACGGACACTGCCGGCCGCGCCGGTCTTCCGACCGGCTCCCCCACCCCCGGACCGGGGTGACGCGCCCACCGAGGAGCTGCTCATCTTCGAACAGGTCAACCACTGGTTCCAGAACGACGTCGTCGACGGCCAGGACGGCCAGAACGGCCAGCAGTGGTCCAGCCCCGCCGACGACGCCTGGCGTACGGCCGCCCAGGCGCACACCCCCGAGGTCGCCACGACCACCAACTCCGGCCTGCCCAAACGACAGCCGCAACGGCACCTCGTGCCCGGCGGCGTGACGGTGCCCCAGCAGCAGCAACGGTCCGAGTACCGCGACCCGGCGCAGGTGGCAACGGCGATGGCCGCGTACGCGCGGGGCGTGGCGAACCGACGGCGCACCCCGATCAACCTCGGTAACAAATGACGCGACAGGAGAGCACGTGACCGACCAACAGGATCTCGGCTGGCTGCTGGACAACTTCGCGGCCCGCGCGACCGAGGTCAGCCACGCGATCGCCATTTCCAGCGACGGCCTGATGGTGGCCGCCACCCGCGACCTGCCACCGGACCGGGCCGACCAGTTGGCCGCCACGGGTAGCGGGCTGGTCAGCCTGCTGCGGGGGGCGGCGGCCTTCTTCGACGCCGGCGCGGTGATCTCCAACGTCACCCAGCTCGAGGGCGGGTTCATGTTCTCCATGGCCTTCAACGACGGCGCCTCGCTGCTGGTGCTCGCCGCGCCCGAGTGCGACGTGGGCAAGGTCTCCTACGAGATGACCGAGCTGGCCAACCGCATCGGGGACGCGCTGACCCCCGCTGCCCGAGCGGCGCTCGCCCGCAGCCGCTGACCACCCCGGCGCCCCCACGCCGGAGACCCCTTCCCCTTCCTCTGGAGTTAGACATGCCTCTCACCACGCCTTGGCGCAGCCGTGCCCTCACCGCCGCGCTGCTCGCCGCCGTGCTGACCACCAGCACGGCCTGCGGCGACGACGCACCGGGCACGAGCGCCGGCGGCTCGATAAAGATCGGCCTGCTCGCGTCACTGTCCGGGACGTACCAGGCTGTCGGTACGGAGATCCGCGACGGCTTCCAGCTCTACCTGGACACCCACGACGGAAAGTTGGGCGGCCGGCAGGTCGACCTCATCGTCGCGGACGAGGGCAACGGCGCCCAGACCGCTGTCCCGGCGGCGACCAAGCTGCTCAAGCAGGACCGGGTGTCCGCGCTCACCGGCATCGTCGGTGGCGGCTCGGTCGCCGGAGTCACCCCCGTGCTCAACGAGACCAAGGTGCCACTGGTCGGCTCCAACGGCCGGCCGGAGCTCAAGGACGTCTCCCGGGTCTGGCACACCTCGTACCTCTCCGACGAGCCCGGGGCGGCGATCGCCCAGCACGTCCGTGACAACGTGAAGGGCTCCGTGTACGCGATCGGCCCGGACTACCAGGGCGGTTGGGACGAGCTGCGCGGCTTCACCGACGCGTTCGGCAAGATCGGCGGGAAGCTCGCGAACGACGACGGCAAGACGACCTTCACGCCGTTCCCGGCAACCACCAACTTCCTCCCGTACTTCGCCCGCATCAAGGCCTCCGGCGCGGCCGCCGTCTACACCTTCTACGCCGGCAGCGCCGCCGTCGACTTCGTGAAGCAGTACGCCCAGTCCGAGATCAAGGACATCCCGTTGTACGCGGCCGGGTTCCTCACCGAGGGCGGTGTGCTCAACGCGCAGGGCGAGGCCGCCCGGGACATCTACTCGGTGCTCAACTACTCGCCCGACCTCGACAACGCGGAGAACCGCGCCTTCGTCGCCGCGTGGAAGGCGAAGCACGACGGTTCGCCGACCACCTACGCGCTCGCCTCGTACGACGCGGCGGCGGTGCTGGACCGGGCGATCGGCGCCGCCGGAAGCAACCCGACCCCCGAGGCCATCAACACCGCCATCGGCCAACTCGGCCAGATCGCCAGCCCGCGCGGCACCTGGCAGTTCTCCACCACCACGCACTCCCCCGTGCAGAAGTGGTACCTGCGGCAGGTCCGCCAGGACGGCCGGGCACTGTCCAACACCGTCGTGGGCGACCTCGCGACCGTCGGCCGGTGATAGCGGTGGCGGCCGGCACGAACCGGATCGACCCGTACCTGATCCCGGCGTTGGACGGAGTCGCCTACGGGCTGCTCGTCTTCGTCGCCGCGTCGGGCCTGGTCTTCTGTTTCGGCGTCGCCAACATCCTCAACCTGGCGCACGGCCTGCTCTACGCGATCGGCGGGTACACCGCCGCGGCGCTGCTCGACGGCGGCTGGGCGAGCCTGGCGTTGGCCCTCGCCGTCGGTGTGCTGGCCGCCGCCGCGACGGGGGTGCTCCTGGCCGGCCTGCTCACACCGGTCGCCACCGGCAATCACCTGAGCCAGGCGCTGCTGACGTTCGGGGTGGCGCTGGCCGGCGGCAGCCTGCTCGTCGCCGGCTTCGGGCCCGACAACCCTCAGGTCCGAGTGCCCGCAGCCCTGGAGGGGTCGGTGATGGTCGCCGGTCACCGCTACGCCGCGTACCGGTTGGTCTTCATCGTCGTCGCGGCGGTGCTCGCCGGCGCCCTCTACCTGGTGGTGCGACACACCAGGGCCGGGATGCTGGTCCGGGCGGCCGTCGACGACCCGGAGATGGTCGCCTGTCTGGGAGTGAGTCCGGCATGGATCCGGGCCGGTGTGCTCGCCGCCGCCGGTGCGCTGGCCGGTGCGGCCGGTGTCCTGGGCGCGCCCATCATCGGCCCCGGCACGGGCACCGCCGACACGGTGCTGCTGCTCTCCCTGGTGGTGGTCGTCCTCGGTGGTCTCGGGTCGATGGCGGGCACCCTGCTGGCCGCGCTCGCGATCGGCGAGATCCAGACGCTGGGGGTGGCGCTGCTGCCCTCCGCCGCGCCGTTCCTGCTGTTCGCCGCCATGGCGGCAGTGCTGGCCGTGCGGGCGCGTGGCCTGGCCGGCAGGTGGAGGGCGGCATGAGGGGCGAGGTGATCCGGCGATTTCGGGGCGGCATCGCGGCGCTGGTCCTGGTCGGCCTGGTCGTGGCGCCCTGGGTGGTCGACGACTACACAACGGCGATCCTGGCCCGGACGCTGGCGCTGGCACTGGTCGGAGTGAGCGTGGCGCTGCTCACCGGCGTCGCCGGCATGCCCACCCTCGGCCAGACCGCACCGTACGCGGCCGGCGCCTACGCCTGCGCCGTGGTCGGCAGCCGAGTCTCCGACATCGGCGTCGTGCAGCTCGTCGTCGCTGCGGCAGCCGGGGCGCTGCTGGCCGCGCTCACCGTGCCGCTCGTCGTGCACGCCCGAGGGGTGATCGTCCTGATGATCACCCTGGCCATCGGTGAACTCGTCGTCATCGTCCTCGGGCGGTGGCGGTCGGTGACCGGTGGCACGGACGGGCTGGCCGGCATCCCGGCGGTCCGCCCGTTCTGGGGGCTCCCGGCCCTGGCCAGCGATCAGGCCCGTTACCTGTACGCCCTGGTCGTCGTGGCCACGCTGGTCGGCGCGGTGCTGGTGCTGCTGCGTACCCGGGCCGGGCTGGTGCTGCGTGCCGGCCGCGACGACGAGACGCGGCTGCGGGCCAGCGGACACCGGGTGGCGTTGCACCTGTCCGGCGCGCACATCGCCGCCGGGGCGATCGCCGGTGCCGCCGGCTCGCTGCTGGTCGTCGCCCAGCAGTACATCTCCCCCGCCGACTTCGGTTTCGACACGTCCGCGCTGCTGCTGCTCGGCGTCGTCATCGGAGGCACCGCCTCGGTGGGTGGCGCCCTGGTGGGTGCGGCGTTGGTCATCGCCGTCCGGGACTGGCTGTTCGGGGTGCTGCCCGGCCACGCGCCACTGGTGCTGGGCGCGCTGTTCGTGGCGACTGTCTACCTGTTGCCCACCGGCGTCAACCGGGCCCGGGGTCGGCTCCGCCTCCCGGGCGTCCCGGCGCGACAGCCGGAGCAGCCAGCCGCCCATGACCAGGCCAGCGTTGCGGAGCTGCACCGATGACCGGCCTGCTGGAAGCCCAGGGGATCAGCGTGCGGTACGGCTCGCTCGCCGCACTCGACGGCGTGGACCTGCGCATCCACGACGGCCAGCGGCACGCGCTGATCGGCCCGAACGGGGCCGGCAAGACGACGCTGCTCAACGTGCTCGGCGGGTCCACCAAGCCGCAACGCGGCACGGTGCGGTTCGACGGACGGGACGTCGGTCGGCTCGGCCCGCCAGCCCGGGCCCGGCGGGGCATCAACCGCATCCACCAACGACCCGCGGTCTTTCCGACGCTCACCGCGACGGAGAACGTCGTGGTGGCCGCCCTGCCACGGGTCATCCCCGGCCGCCGGTGGTGGCCGGGCGGACGCCGCCGCGCCGCACAGCGCCTGGCCGGCCCGCTGCTGGACCAGATGGGGCTCACCGCCGTCGCGGCGGTGCCCGCCGGGCACCTCGCACACGGGCAACGCCGCCAGTTGGAGATCGCGATGGCCCTGGCCGGCCGCCCTCGCCTGCTGCTCCTCGACGAACCGGCGGCCGGGCTGTCCGCCATCGAGGTCGGCCGGCTGGTCGAGGTGCTCCAGGCGCTGCCCAGGGCGGTCGCCGTGTTGCTTGTCGAACACCGACTGGACCTGGTGTACGCCCTCTCCGACACGGTCACGGTGCTGCGCGACGGTCAGACGCTGGCCGCCGGCACACCGGACGAGATCCGTACCTCGCCGCTGGTGCGGCAGGCCTACGCCGACGGGGTGGCCTGATGCTCACTGTGGATCGTCTTTGCGCCGGCTACGGCGGGGGCATCGTCCTGCACGAGGTCAGCCTGCGGGTACGCCCGGGCAGCATCCAGGCCGTGGTGGGTCGCAACGGGGCGGGCAAGAGCACGCTCGTGCACACCATCGCCGGGCTGGTGCGGGCGACCAGCGGTCGCATCGAGATCGGCGGCGTGCACGTCGCCGGCCGACAACCGCATCGCATCGCCCAGTCCGGCGTCGGTCTCGTCCCGCAGGGCCGACGGGTCTTCTCCCGGTTGACAGTGGCCGAGCATCTGCACCTGGCGGCCGCGCCGTGGCGGGCCCCCACCTCCGGCGGCGAGGGCTGGACGGTCGCCCGGACCCTGGAACTGCTGCCGAGGCTGGCGGTGCGGCTGCGACACCGCGGCTGCGAACTCTCCGGCGGCGAGCAGCAGATGCTGGCGATAGCCCGTGCGCTGCTCGGCCAACCTCGGGTGCTGCTGCTCGACGAACCATGTGAGGGGCTCTCGCCCGATCTGGCCGCACGGGTTCGTGAACTCGTCAACGGTCTCGCCGCCGACGGCCTGACCGTGCTGCTCGTGGAGCAGCAACTCCAACACGCCATCGAGCTCGCGGACCGGGTGGCGGTGCTGGAGTACGGCCGAGTGGTCTACGACCGGCCGACCGCGGAGGCCCGCCGCGATCCGGCCCCACTGGTGGCGATGTTGAGCGTTGCCGCCGTTGCGCCGCCCCCGGCCAACCGATCGACCCCTCGGCTCTGGGCCGACACCCCGTAGTCACCCGACCCTTCTCGAGTCACCCGACCCTTCACGGAGAGGTAGACACCGATGACAACCGCTACGAGCGATGACACGTACACGTTCGACAACGGCGCACCGGACGCCGTTCCCCAGATGCACGCGCTGGAGTCCTTCCTGGATCCGATCACGACGCGTCGGCTGGCCCGCCCGGTGCTGGAGCCGGGTGCGACCTGCTGGGAGGTCGGGGCCGGTGGCGGCTCGATGGCCCGCCGGATGGCCCGCGCGGTCGGCGACGACGGGCACGTGCTGGCCACCGACATCGACCCCACCCACCTCGTGGCCGAGGGCAATCTGCACGTACGCCAGCACGACGTGCGTACCGAACCGCCACCCGGGGACGCGTTCGACCTGATCCACGCCCGGCTGGTGCTGCTGCACCTCCCCGATCGACGACGGGTCCTGCGCACGCTCACCGGCGCGCTGGCCCCGGGCGGGTGGCTGGTGGTCGAGGAGTTCGACTGCACCGCACCTCAGCGGGTGCTGACCGCGCCCAGCGACGACGCCGCGAAGCTCTTCGCGCAGGTCATGGACGCCATGATGGGTGTCCTGGAGGACCACGGCGCTGACCTGGGCTGGGCGCAGGACGTACACACCGAGATGGCCCTCGCCGGTCTGACCGACCTGGACACCATCACCCACTCGCAGAGCTGGGCCGGCGGGTCGACCGGAACGTCGCTCTACGAGACCAACTCCCGCCAGTTGGAACCGGACCTGCTGGCGGCCGGGCTGTCGCCCAACCAACTGAACGCCTTCCGGCGGCTGCTCCGTGACCCCGGATTCGCCGTCATGTCGTACCACTTCGTCTCCACGCGGGGCCGCCTACCGAGCTGAGCAGGTGGACCACCGCGCGGAGCGCGGTCACGCCGTCCGTACCTCTCCCGCCGCAGCACCTCCCCCCGCTGCGCTCCGGACAGCTCTACGACGGCGTCGACCGCACCGGCCGGGCTCCCCGCAAGAGAGCCCGGCCGGCCCATGTCCCGCGCCCGCACCCGCACCCCGCCGATCTTGCACTTTCGGTTGCCCATACGTGTGGAATGCCCCCTATGTCGGGACAGAAAGTGCAAGATCGCGGCATGGCGGGCGGGCTGGCCTCGTGGATCATGGAGTTGTGGTGCCTGGATTAGGGTTATTCAGGGCTTTGTTGCCCACCACAACTCCACGATCGACGAGGTGGTGCGGCCCCGGCTCAGCGCGGAGTGGTCTCCTGGTCGGCCAGGACAATCAGGTCCTCGGGGCGTGCCGGCAGCGGTGCCGTCGCCCCGTCGAGCCACACGAGATAGCCCACCGGCGGACCTGACCGACCCCACCGGGCGCCGACGATCGTGGCCGACTTCGCCTGGTGCGGCTGCCTGAGCAGGCGTACCCGGGTGCCCGGCGCATGTCCGTCGTCGGCGACGATCAGCAGCGCGTCAAGGATCTGCCGGCCACCAGCGACGGGCAGCCCCGACACGTACGGCTCGCCCGCGTATCCCAGACGCGGCGTCATCATCGTCCTCAAGAGCGCGGTCTGCCGGATCGCCTCCTGTCGGACCTGCCCGTCCACGCTGCGTTCGACAGTGGTCAGCGCCTGCTCGATGCGCGACCAGAGGGCCAGTGGCTCCTGGTCGAGCAGGCGGCGGGCCTCGCGGTCGACGTCGGCGCAGGCCGTGTCGAGCGCGGTGTCCTCGCCGAGTTCCGCGATCCAGGCGAGGTCCCCCACCTCGGGCAGCAACCCCGGCGACTCGGCCACGATCACGATGTACAGCATCGCGAGCAGTTCCTCGCGGCCCTCGCCGTGATAGAGCGAGCCGACCCCGCTGCCGGTACGCCCACGGCTGGGCGGAAACCGCTCGACGAGGTGCCGCGCGCGGCCATGGGGCAGGATCGCGGCCCGCCTGGTGTCCGACACCCGCTCCTCGAACGACCGCCGCTCACGACGTTCGACGAGCAGTTGGCGATGCGGGTCGAACCCGATCGGATAGATCGTCCGCCCGTACCGGGAAAGGGTTTCGCCGGGCCGGAGGCCGACCGCCTCAAGCTGCCGGGCCGCCTCGGAGTAGGCGACGCCGGCCCGGGCTGCATGCTCCCGGATGGCGCGCTTGCGGGCGCGTCCCGGGGTCGGGGTCCGTCGGGGGGTGGGATCAGACATGACGCCTCCGGTGCAGCCCCACGCACTCCACCGAACGGGCGGCGTGGCCGGCACGCCGAGAGTCGACAGATCGGCGCGGAGTCGGAGACTCTTGGCCCCAATCATGCGGTCAGGCGTGGGCCACCACATCGGGCGCGGGCAGGCGCTCTGCCGTGGCCAGCATATCGTGACGCCGACCGTCGGTGTGGATGTGCACACCCTGGCCGCCCTTCCCTCTCGGCCCCCGTGTCAGCCGGTGTCGGTGGCGTGTCGGGGCGGTGTCAGCGGGCCCGCGCAGACTGGGCGCATGACAGCTGACCTGGTGATCGAGGCCGAGGGCCTCGTGAAGACGTTTGGGAAGACGAGGGCGCTACAGGGCGTGGATCTCGCCGTTCCCCGTGGGACGGTGCTCGGGGTGCTCGGGCCCAACGGCGCCGGCAAGACCACCGCGGTGCGCATCCTCTCCACCCTGCTCACCCCGGACGGCGGGACCGCCCGAATCAGCGGTTTCGACGTGGTACGGGACGCCGAGCGCGTTCGGCAGAGTATCGGACTCACCGGCCAGTACGCCTCGGTCGACGAGGACCTGACCGGACGGCAGAACCTGGAGCTGTTCGGCACCCTGCTGGAGCTGGGGCGCGCCGGCGCCCGGCGACGGGCCGCCGAGCTGCTCGACTGGTTCGACCTGACCGATGCCGCGAACCGTCAGGCCAAGACCTACTCCGGGGGCATGCGGCGACGGCTGGACCTGGCCGCCAGCCTGGTCGGCTCCCCCGACGTGATCTTCCTGGACGAGCCGACGACCGGCCTCGACCCGGCCAAGCGCGAGGACATGTGGGACGTGGTCCGAACGCTTGTCAACAACGGTTCGACGGTGCTGCTCACCACCCAGTACCTGGAGGAGGCCGACGCGCTCGCCGACGCGATCACGGTGATCGACCACGGTCGGGTCATCGCGCACGACACCCCCGAAGGGCTCAAGCGGGTGGTCGGCGGGCAGACCCTGGAGGTCCGGCCGTCCGATCCGGCTCAGCTGCCCCGCACCGCGGAGATCCTGACCCAGGTCGGCTCCGGCGCGCAGGCCGACGAGATCCGCAAGGGCGTGCTCGCGGTGCCGGTCACCGACGACGCGGCCCTGACCGAGAGCGTGGCGCGGTTCGCCACGGCCGGCATCGCGGTCACTGAACTCTCCCTGCACCTGCCGAGCCTCGACGAGGTGTTCTTCACCCTCACCGGGCGTACGGCATCAGAAGACGACACCACCCGCCCCACGGAGGTCGCGGCATGAGCACTCTGACCGACACCGCGCCCACGAGAAGCCGCGCACTCTCGACGACCGCGCCGAACCCTCGGCCGTTCCGGCTGGTCCGGCACTCGTTGGCGCTCGCCAAGCGCAGCCTCATCAAGACCTGGCGTACGCCCGAGGCGCTCATCGACGTCACACTGCAACCGGTGCTGTTCCTCATCATCTTCGTGTACGTCTTCGGCGGCGCCGTCGCCGGATCGACCCACGACTACCTTCAGTTCCTGCTGCCCGGCATCCTGGCGCAGACGATCGCGACCGGCGCCATCGCGATCGGCGTCAACCTCAACACCGACATCGCCAAGGGCATCTTCGACAGGTTCCGGTCGTTGCCGATCCCCCGCTCCGCACCACTGGTCGGCGCGGTCCTCGGCGACGTCGTCCGGTACGTCATCGTCACCGTGTCGACCCTCGCGATCGGCTACGTGATGGGTTTCCGGATCGACACCGACCCGTTCCGGGCGATCGCCGGGTGTCTGCTCGCTGTGCTGTTCGCGCTCTGCCTGAGCTGGCTGCCGGTGCTGGTGTCGATGAAGGTGCGGACCGCGGGTGCCGTACAGGGCGTGATGTTCGCGTTGATCATGCCGCTGAGCTTCGCGTCCAACGTGTTCGTCGGCGCCGACACCCTGCCGGGCTGGATGCAGGCGTTCGTGGACGTCAACCCGATGACCCACCTGGTGGCGTCGGTACGCGGGCTGTTCCTCGGCACCCCACTGGGCAACCACGTGTGGTGGACGCTCGCCTGGTGCGCCGGCTTCGTCGCGGTGTTCATGCCGCTGGCGCTGCGGGCGTACCGCAAGAAGATCTGACCTACGCGAGCAGGTCGTCCATCAGCTCACGGATCCGGCTGACGGCCGCGGCGGGTGGCCGCTCACGCCACGCGGCAAGCAACGGCTCACGCTGCTCCTCGTTTCCGAGGATGGCGTTGAGCCGTTCGCCGTTCTCGAAGGGGAAGAACATCTCGATCTGGGTACCGATCCGCTTCGCGAGTACTGCCAGTTCGCGGGCGGCGTCGACGTCACCCCGGTACGCCGCGAACTCCGCGCCGCCCGACGCCCACGCCCCGATCACCGGCAGGTCCCGGGAGGTCAGCGCGTCGTCGCGGGCGAGCGCCAGCATCGCGGCCGCCTGAACGGTGGCGTCGGTGCCCGACACCCGACCAACCTGCGCGACCCGCAAATAGATGATCGCCGCCGTGGCCCGGAGCATCACGCGCGGCTGTGGCTGCGGCCCGACCCAGCCGGCGAGGACCCGCGTCACCTCGTCGGCGTGGGCGAGCGCCTCGTCGTACCGCTCACGTTGCCAGGCGAGGTGCGCCAGGCCGAGCAGCGCCTGCGCGGCGTCGACCTGCTCGGCCTGGCCCAGCGCGGCCGTCTCGCCCAGTCGCCGCTCCGCCTCCGCATCGCCGGTCAGGGCGAGCTGCACGTCCAGCCGTACCCGAATCGACCGCGCGTCCTGCGTGGCGCCGACCAACTCCATGTGCCGGACGCTGCGGGTCAACCACTCGGCCGACCGGGCGTCCCCGCCCGGGACCAGGAACTGCCCGACCGCACCCGCCGCCATCGCCATGCCCCAGTGGTCGCCGGCGGCCTCGAAGCGGTGGTACGCCTGCTCGGCGTCGCTGATCGACGCGTCCGGCAGGCCGCCGTTCTCCCGTACCGCAGCGCGTGCGAACAGCCCCAGCCCCTGCACGTACGGGTCTGGGTGCGCGACCATCTCGGTGGCGCTCTTCAGGCTCTGCTCCACGTCGGCGGCGTCGAAGCCGGGCAGTGCCGACGCGAGAGCGGTCAACCGGGACGACACCTCGGCGGGACGTTCGGTCAGGAGCGTCCGCAGCGCCCGCCGGGCGAGCACGGCGGGCCGCAGGTCGGCGCTGACGCCGGCGTTCACGCTGATCACCACGCAGGTCCAGGCCAGCCGGTCGGCGTTGGGAAGTGGCCGGCCACTGGCTGCCCCGCGCAGGGTCGCCGACCGCAGCCGCCGCTGCGGGTCGTCGATGTGCAGCAGCCCGCGCGCCCAGGCGAGGACCTCCAGGTGCAGGCCCCGCACCGACCAGAGGTGGAACAGCGCGGTGGCGACGTCGACGGAGGCGGGCTCGTCGTCCGCTGCCATTGCCCATCGCAGGCCCGCGACCAGGTTGTCCTGCTCGGCGGCGCAACGGTGCAGCGCCTCGACCTGGCCGGGGCCGATGAAGCGGGCGGCCAGCGCGACGGCCTGCTCCCGCGCCCACCTGACCAGGCCGGCCATGGCCTGATCCCGGGCACCGGCCGCGTCCAGCCGGGCCTCGCCGTACTCACGGACCGTTTCGAGCATGCGGTAACGCGGCGGACCGTCCCCCTCGACCAGCGTCAACAGGGACTGTTCGACGAGGGTCGCCAGGCCGCGACGGACGTCCGGGGCCTGCGCGACGGCGGCGGCGAGGTCCGCGGTGAACGGTGCGGGAATGACAGCGACCCGCTGGAGCAGGTCGCGGTCGGCCTCGTCGAGCAGTTCCCTGCTCCAGTCGACAAGCGCCCACAGGCTCGCGTGCCGCTCGGGCAGGCCGCGCAGGGCGTCGTCGAGCAGCGCGAACCGGTCGGTCAGCCCGGCGAGCACGTCGTCGATCGGCATGTGCCGCAGTCGCGCGGCGGCCAGTTCGAGGGCCAACGGCAGGTTGTCGAGCCGGTGGCACAAGGCGAGCGCTCGCTCGGTGTCCCAGGTCGGTACGGCGCCACCGGCCCGTGCTCGGGACTCGACCAGCGCGAGCGCGTCGGCGTCCGGCAACGCGGTCAGCCGGTACACCAACTCGCCGACCAGGCCCAGTGGGGCGCGGCTCGTCGCGAGCACCGCGACCTCCGACGAGGCCGCCGCGACCAGGTCCGCGACGACGACGGCCACCGCGTCGAGCACGTGCTCGCAGTTGTCCAGCACCACCAGACCGTCGAGGTCCGGCGCCACGGCGCGCAGCCGATCCTCGGGGCTGAGGATCCGCCGCTCCAGGCCCAGGTTGCCGCCGGTCGACGTGGTGTCCGCACCGCCGAGCGCGGCGAGCACAGTGGGCAGCACCTCGTCGGGCGAGCGCAGACCAGCGAGTTCGATCACGCGGACCGCCCGTCCACCCGCTGCCGTCCGCCTGGCCACCTCGGCGGCGAGCCGGGTCTTGCCCGCCCCGCCGGTCGCCACGATCGTCACGACGGGTGTCTCGGCTAGCGCGTCGGTGACTGCCTTGACGTCCCGCTCCCGCCCGACGAGGGCGGCCATGGGGCGGCGCCACGCGGCGGGCAGCGTGATCCGGGCCTGTTGCCGGGGCGGCGCCGCGACGGGCGGTGCGGTGAGTTCACCGCGCAGCAGCGCCAGGTGGACGCTCGTGATCACGGGCGACGGGTCGGTGCCGTAGCGGTCGGCCAGCTCGGCGCGCAGTCGCTCGACCACCTCCAGCGCCTCCGCCTCCCGTCCCTGTGCCGCGAGCACCCGGACGAGCAGGGCGGCGGACGGCTCGTCCGGCGGTGTCCGCGCGACGAGTCGGCCCAGGTCCACCTCGTCGAACGGGCCCGCGCCGGCGAGTGCCGCCTGCGCGCGCAGCGCGGCGACCTCCGCGAACAGGCGGCTGTCCTCGGCGCTGACCAACTCCGGCACCTCGGGGAACAGGGCCCGCGCCTGGTCGGCCAGGCCGCGGGCGGCACTGACGTCACCGCACCGGAGCACGGCGCCGGCCTGATCGACGAGCGCGCGCGCCTCGACCGCGTCGACGGTGATCTCCTCGGCGGGCAGCCGGTATCCGCCCGGCACCGCGACCACGGGCAGCCCGAGACGACGCACCCGGGACACGAGCGCCTGGACGGCGCCGGTCGCGTCGTCCGGTGGAGCACCGTCCCAGACGGCGTCCACGAGCAGGCTCACGGAGACCGCCCGCCCCCGCGCGTCGACGAGCGCGCGGAGCACCGCCGCGAGCCGTTCACCCCGAACGGGCTGGCCGTCGACGGCGAGTGGGCCGAGGGTCGCGATGTGCACGGACCCAGCATCCCCCACGCACGCACGGGCCCGACGACCACCGGTCCGCCGGGCCGGTCACTGCCCCACGACCAGCTTGACAGGCCGTCATTCGGTTAGGTTAGCCTAACCTCATGCAGAACGAGTTGGCGTCGGTCAACGGGGAGCGCAGCCTGTCCGGCGTCGACCTTCGTCTGGGCTATCACGGTGTGCCGGTGGTGCACGGTGCCGTGATCGACCTGCGCGCGGGCGCCGTCACCGCACTGGTGGGACCCAACGGCAGCGGCAAGTCCACACTGCTGCGGGCCCTGGCCCGGCTGCACCCGATCGAGGCCGGAATCGTGCACCTCGCCGACGGCGTCACGGCCGCCAGCCTCGCGGCCCGGGAGTTCGCCCGGCGGGTCACCCTGCTCGCCCAGAGCCGGCCGGTGCCCAGCGGCGTCACCGTCCGCGACGTCGTCGGCTACGGCCGCCACCCCTACCGGGGGCGCTGGCGCACCGAGGACCCGGACGGTCCCGCCGCCATCGCACGCGCCATGGACGTCACCGGCGTCGCCGCGATGGCCGACCGTCCGGTCGACGAACTCTCCGGAGGCGAGTTGCAGCGGGTCTGGTTGGCCACCTGCCTCGCCCAGGACACCCCGGTTCTACTCCTCGACGAGCCCACCACATTTCTCGACCTGCGCTACCAGGTGGAGATCCTCGACCTGGTCCGTGACCTCGCGGACGATCACGGCGTCGCCGTCGGCGTCGTGCTGCACGACCTCAACCAGGCGGCCGCAGTGGCGGACGAGGTGGTCCTGTTGCAGCAGGGCCGGGTCCGCGCCACCGGCACCCCGGCAACGGTGTTCACCGAGAACGCCCTCACCGAGACCTACGGGATCCGCATCGAGGTGACCACCGACCCGGTCAGCGGATTGGTCACCACCCGCCCGGTCGGGCGGCACCAGATCCGCGCCCTGGTCTGAACACCCCCATCCACAGCAGAGAAAGACCGTCATGACCCGTACCCGTTTCACCGCCCTCATCGCCGTCGTGGCCGCGCTGACGCTCGGCGCCTGCGGCACCACCGAGAACGCCGCGGCCCCCGACACCTCCGCCTCGGCGTCCGGCGGCCCGGTCACCGTCACCGACAGCCGGGGCAAGGAGATCACCCTCAAGGCGCCGGCGACCAAGGTCGTCGGGCTTGAGTGGGGCGAGGTCGAGCTGCTGGTCAGCCTGGGCGTCATGCCCGTCGGCGTCGCCGACCCCAAGGGCTACGGCACCTGGGTCACCTCCGCGAAGCTCGATCCCGGCGTCAAGGACGTCGGGGTCCGCGGGGAGCCCAGCGTCGACGCGATCGTCGCCCTCCAGCCCGACCTCGTCGTGATGGAGGACGACCGGGGCGCCAACATCGTCACTCAGCTGGAGAAGTTCGTGCCCGTGGTGGTCGCCAAGGGCAGTGACGCCACCGACAACCTCGGCCGGATGCGCACCGACCTCAACATGATCGCGAAGGCGGTCGGCAAGACCACCGAGGCGGAGAAGCTGCTCACCGACTTCGACGCGGCCATCGCCGACGGCAAGAAGAAGATCGCCGACGCCGGTGCCGCCGGCCGACCGTTCGCCATCGCCGACGGCTGGAAGGAGGGCAGCACCGTCAGCATCCGGATGTTCGGCACTGGCGCGCTGGTCTCCCAGATCGGCATCCAACTCGGCCTCACCAACGCCTGGACCGGCAAGACCGATGACGTGTGGGGCCTGGGCCAGACCGACGTCGAGGGCATGACGGTCCTCAAGGACCCGAACATGCACCTCTTCTACAACGCCTCCGACGGCGACGACGTGTTCGCCGACGGTCTCGCCGGCAACGCCATCTGGAAGTCGCTGCCCTTCGTGCAGAAGGGCAACCTGCACAAGATGCCCAACGGTATCTGGACCTTCGGCGGCCCGCTCTCCGGCAAGCAGTACATCGACGAACTCGTCAAGACGTACACGGTGTGAGCGTGCTGAACGCGCCCCCACGCCCGGAGCCGGCCACCCGGCCGGCTCCGGGCGGACGCCCGACCATGCCCCGCATCGCCGTCGTCTTCGTCGCCGCGATCCTGCTGCTGCTCGTGGTCGGCGCGGTGCACCTCACCCAGGGCACCTCGAACGTCGGCGCCCTCGACCTCCTGCGGCTCGCGACCGGCGCCGACGACGAGGCGGCCCGCGTCCTGATCGCGTCCCGGCTGCCCCGGCTGCTCGCCGGGCTCGCCATCGGCGTGGCGCTCGGATTCGCCGGGGCGGCGTTGCAGTCGATCGCCCGCAACCCGCTCGCCTCCCCCGACACACTCGCTGTCAACGCGGGCGCCCACCTGGCGATCGTGGCCGTCGCCGCATTCGGCGTCTCGCTGCCCGCGCTGCCCGCCGGCGGCCTCGCCTTCTGCGGCGGGCTGGCCGCCGCCGGCCTGGTGATGGCGATGTCCTCCGGTGGGCAGGCCGGCACCACCCGGCTGATCCTCGCCGGCTCGGCGACCGCGTTGGCGCTCGGGTCGGTGACCACACTGCTGCTGCTCCTGTTCGAGCAGGCCACCATCGGGCTGTTCGCCTGGGGGAACGGCTCGCTGGTGCAGAGCGACCTGACCGCGCTGACCCAACTCGCTCCGGTGATCGTCGGCGCCGCCATCGTGCTCGTGCTGCTCGGGCACCGCCTCGACATCCTCGCCCTCGGCGACGACACCGCCACAGTGCTCGGCCTCGACGTGCGGCGCACCCGGCTCACCGTCATGGTGCTGGCCGTGCTGCTCTCCGCCGCGGCAGTCACCCTCACCGGCCCGGTCGGCTTCGTCGGCCTGTGCGCACCGGTGATCGTCAGGCTGCTCGCCCCCGTGGTGCCGGGGGTGCACCGGCACCGCGTCCTGCTGCCGTTGTCCGGCATCGCCGGGGTCATCATCGTGCTCGGCTCCGACGTGCTGCTGCGGGCCGTGATGGGCGGGCAGGCCGGTGTCGACATCCCCACCGGCGTGGTCACCACACTGTTCGGCGCGGCGATCCTCATCTGGCTGGCCCGCCGGCACCGCGACGCCGGCCCCACCCGTCGTCCGCCCGGCGGGCACGCGGCCGTCCGCTCCGCGGCCTTCCACCGCGGCGTCGTCGCCGTCACCGCCGCCCTGACCGTCTGCGCAGTGGCGGTCGGCATGCTCGCCGGTGACACCTGGGTGCTGCTCGGTGACGTGGTCAACTGGGTCGACGGCACCACCGGGCCCGCGTACACCTTTGTGCTGGACCAGCGGTGGCCGCGCGTCGCCGCGGCGGTCCTGGCCGGCGCGGCGCTCGCTGTCGCCGGCACCACGGTGCAGGCGGTCTGCCGCAATCCGCTGGCCGAACCCGGCATCCTCGGCATCACCGCCGGCGCCGGGCTCGGCGCGGTCTCCCTGCTCACCTTCGTGCCGCTGGCCGGGGTGTGGGCCGTCTCCGGCGTTGCCGGTCTCGGCGCGATGCTGGCGTTCGCCCTTGTCTACGGCCTGGCCTGGCGCGGCGGACTGAGCTCCGACCGACTGGTGCTGATCGGTTTCGGGGCCTGGCAGGGCGGCATGGCGGTCATCACCTACCTGGTCGTGGCCTTCGACCCGTGGAACACCGGGAAGGCGTTGACCTGGCTGTCCGGCTCCACCTACGGTCGGATGCCCACCCAGGTGCTGCCGGTCCTGATCGCCCTGCTGGTGCTCACACCGGCCGTGGTCGCCGCCCGCCGGGAGCTCGACCTGATGGCGCTGGACGACGACACCCCCCGCGTGCTCGGCGTCCGGCTGGAACGCACCCGGTTGGTCGCGCTCGGCGCGGCGGCGCTGCTCACCTCCACCGCCGTCTCGGCCGTCGGGGTCATCGGTTTCGTCGGTCTGGTCGCCCCGCACGCCGCGCGGGCGCTCGTCGGCGGCCGGCACTCCCGGGTGCTCCCGGTGGCCGCCCTGCTCGGCGCGGCGCTGGTCAGCATCGCCGACACCTTCGGTCGGACGGTCATCGCGCCGGCCCAGATCCCCGCCGGCCTGGTCACCGCCATGATCGGCACCCCGTACTTCGTCTGGCTGCTGTGGCGCTCCCGCGCCGTGGCGAGCACCACCCGGTAGAGCCGCCCGAGTCGAGAGAGGCACCATGACCGAGACCCTGCCCATCGCCCCGTGGCGCGTGTTCGCCGTCACCGTCAGGGCGGTGCGCCGCCTGAGCCCGTCCTTCACCCGGGTGACCTTCACCGGGGTGAACCTGGACCGCTTCGCCGACAACGGCTACGACCAGCGGATCAAGCTGGCTCTGCCGCTGCCCGGTCAGGACCGGGCGACCCTGCCGGACGGCGCGGACTGGTACGCGACGTGGCGGGCCCTGCCCGAGCACCTGCGCAACCCGATCCGCACCTACACGGTGCGGGCGGTTCGGCCGCACCTGGCCGAGGTCGACGTCGACATGGTGCTGCACGGCGACAGTGGCCCGGCGACGCGCTGGGCTCGGCGGGCCAGCGTCGGCGACGAGATCGCCCTGGTCGGGCCGGACGCCGGCTTCGACGGCAACCACGGCGGGGTCGAGTTTCGACAGGCGACCGGCGGCACCGTGCTGCTGGCCGGGGATGAGACAGCGGTGCCGGCGATCAGCAGCATCTGCGAGCGGCTCCCGCTCGACGCCCGGGGCACTGTCGTGCTGGAGGTGCCCGACGCCGCCGACGTGTTGCCGCTGGTAGCGCCGCCTGGCGTCGAGGTCCGCTGGCTGGCCCGGGGCGCCGACGGGTACGGCAGCCGGCTGGTGCCCGCCGTCGTCGCGGCGGCCGGGGAACTGCTGACCCCCGGCGCGTCGACGGCCGCCCAACCCGTTGCGGACGTCGACGTGGACACCGAGATCCTGTGGGAGGTGCCCGAACAGGTGGCCTCGGCGCCGCTCTACGCGTGGCTGGCCGGGGAGGCCGGTGTCATCCGTAACCTGCGCCGGCACCTCGTCGCCGAGCGGGGCCTGGACCGGCGGGCGGTGGCCTTCATGGGCTACTGGCGTCTCGGTCACGTCGACGCCGACTGACAGCGCCGCGAGGCGCACCACGCCGGACGGCCGCGAGGTGCGTCGGAGGCCGTGAGGCGCGTACCGTTTCGGGTCGGACTTGGGGCGGGTCGGCTGGAGCCGGCACGGGATACGGGACGAGACAACGACGCATGACGGTGGACAACATTACCGAAAACGGTCAAGAGGGTATTGACCGAAGCCGGCTGGAGGCCTGCCTCAGCGTCTTCGAGGCGTTGGAGGCGCTGCCCTCCGACCATCCCGACGTGGTGCAGGTGCAGCGGGCCACCGCCCGGCTCTACAAGGTGATCAAGCAGCGGCGGCGGGAGGAGCGGCGGGACGCCATCCTCGCCGCCGACCGGGCGGTGACGGAAGCCACCGCCACCGGCGCTCCGGGGCGGATCGACGACGAGACGCAGGGCATTCCGCTCGCGTCCTCCGTCCCGGGCGAGACGGCCGGCTTCCTGCACAATCCGCGCGGCTGCTACGTCTGCAAGCAGCGCTACCGCGAGGTGGACGCCTTCTACCACCAACTCTGCCCGTCCTGCGCCGCGCTGAACCGGGAGCGCCGCGACGCCCGCACCGACTTGACGGGCCGGCGTGCGCTGCTCACCGGCGGCCGGGCCAAGATCGGCATGTACATCGCGCTGCGGCTGCTGCGCGACGGCGCGCACACGACGGTGACGACCCGGTTCCCGCACGACGCGGTCCGCCGCTTCGCCGCGATGCCCGACAGCGCGGACTGGCTGCACCGGCTGCGGATCGTCGGGATCGACCTGCGCGACCCCGCCCAGGTGATCGCCCTCGCTGACGACGTCAGCAGCCAGGGCCCCCTCGACATCCTGATCAACAACGCGGCGCAGACCGTCCGCCGGTCCCCCGGGGCGTACGCGCAGCTCATCGCCGCCGAGGCTGCGGCCCTGCCGGACGGCCCGCTGCCGGAGCTGATCACGTTCGCCAAGCCCGACGGGCAGGGCGGCCCGGTGGGCAGCCTGACCGCCGGGCCACAGTCGACGGCGCTCACCCCGCACGCGCTCACCGCGTTGGCGCTGACCAGTGGCTCGGCCTCGCCGGAACGGATCGCGGCGTCCACCGCCATCGACGCTGGCGGGCTCGTGCCCGACCTCGACTCGGTGAACAGCTGGGTCCAGCGGGTCCAGGAGGTGGACCCGGTCGAGTTGCTCGAAGTGCAGCTGTGCAACGTCACCGCACCATTCGTGCTGGTCAGCCGGTTGCGTCCGGTGATGGCCGCCGCGTCGGCGCGCCGCAAGTACGTGGTGAACGTGTCGGCGATGGAGGGCCAGTTCGGCCGCGGTTACAAGGGGCCGGGGCACCCGCACACCAACATGGCCAAGGCTGCGCTGAACATGCTGACCCGCACCAGCGCCGAGGAGATGTTGACCGACGGCATCCTGATGACCAGCGTCGACACCGGCTGGATCACCGACGAACGCCCCCACCCGACGAAGATGCGGCTGGCCGACGAGGGCTTCCACGCCCCACTGGACCTGGTCGACGGCGCGGCCCGGGTGTACGACCCGATCGTCCGCGGCGAGCAGGGCGAGGATCTGTACGGCTGTTTCCTGAAGGACTACGCGCCCTGCGCCTGGTGATCGCCCGCACGACGAGGATGATCGCCCGCACCAAGAAGGAGAAGAACATGTCAGCTGACCGTGAATCGTGGCCGACGCTGGACGAGCTGCTGCGCGAGGAGGACGAGCTGGAACTCGCGGGCCTGTCCGAGACCGACGCGTACGAGCTGGGGATTCTCGCCGTCACCGCCGCGACCGAGCAGCGGCTGCCGGTCTCGGTGGGCGTATGGCGGGCCGGACGGCAGCTGTTCCACTGTGGCCTGCCCGGGTCGACGGCGGACAACGACGCGTGGCTGCGCCGCAAGGGGCGAGTGGTGATGCGGTTCGAGCACTCCTCGCTCTACATGGCCCGGCTGTGCCAGGACAAGCAGGTGACGTTGGCCGAGCGGTTCGGCCTGCCAGCCTCGCGGTACGCGGCAGCCGGGGGCGCAGTACCCCTGCGCGTACGCGGCACCGGTGTGGTGGGCTGGGTCGGTGTCTCCGGGCTGCCGCAGCTGGACGACCACCGTTTCGTGGTCGACATCCTGCGCAAGCTCCCCCGCTAGTGCGTTCCCGGCGGCCTCGCCTGCGAGGAGGCCGCCGGGTCAATCGCTCAGCGGGCGCGCCGGTTGGCGCGCAGGGCGCCCAGGAGCACGCCGGGGCGGGCCAGCGAGTGCGGGTGTTCGCGCATGGAGACGACGTCGTTGAACCGCCGCGCGGTCGCCACGTCCGTGATGGTCGCGGCGATGACCTGGCTGCTGGCCCAGCGGGAGAAGCGGTAGCCGCGCGGGTAGGGGCCGTCGACGTGGGGCAACGCCAGGTCCGCCGAGGTGGAGAGCGACCAGGCGGCGTCCACCACGACCTTCTGGAGCGCGAGGTAGTGGCGCGCGGGCACCCGCAGGTCCGGATTGGACCGAAGGTACGTCGACAGGCAGGCCGCGTGCAGGGCCGCCGCCGTCATGCCCTGCCCGTACACCGGGTTGAACGACGCGACGGCGTCACCGACGCTGATCAGGCCGGCCGGGAACCGCTTGAGCGCGTGGAAGTCCCGTCGTCGACTGTCGGCATGGTGGTAGGTCTGGACGTCGCCGATCATCTCCTGGTCGGCGACCTCGGCGAACTCCGGTGGGAACTGCTCGCGCAGGCGTCGGACGAAGTCGTCAGCGGTACGCCCCGGACGGTCGTTGCCGTAACCGGCCATCATGGCCATCCACCGGCCGTCCTCGATGGCGAAGAACGCGGCCCCGGCCACGTCCATCGCCGTCCTCGGCGTGTTCAGGGCCAGGACGACAGTCGAGGCCGGGGTGACCTCCGGGCGGCGGAACAGGGCTGTCGCGTAGTTGAGGTGCACTGTCATCCGCCGGGTGACGGGCCGGTCCCAGTCGGCCTGCTCCAGCCAGTCCGAGAGTCGGCTGGACCGTCCCATGGCGTCCACCACGAGGTCAGCGCGTTCGACACCGGGCACCCCACCGACCTCGCAGTGGACCCCGGTGACAGCGGTGCCCTCGAACACGAGGCCGGTGGCGCGGGCGGTGATCGTCTTGACGTTGGGCAGTCGGAGCACCTGCTGGCGGATCAGGCCCTCCAGCAGCGGCCGACTGCCCGCCAGACTGTCGGCGTCGTCGGGAACGACGACCTTCGGACGCCCGTCGAGGTAGTTGCGCCGGGCCGCGGGCGGCGCCTCGACCGCTCCGCGTGCCAGTGCCTCGTCGCGGAATCCGGGAAACAGCCGCTCCAACTGGAAGAGGCCGCCGGGCAGCAGCGCGTGCAGCTGCGTCCCCTGGGGTACGCCGGGCCGCGCGCCGGTCACCTGCGGGTCGTCCCGGTCGATGATGAGGACGGTGTCGGCGTGGTCGGACAGCACCCGGGCGGCCAGTAGGCCGGCGACACTGCCGCCGACCACGACGGCCGTGCCCATGGTCGGGGCCGGCTGGTCAGGGGGTCGAGCCGCATTCAGCTCTGCGAAGACCCGGGACGGGGAGAGGGACATCGTGCTCTCCAAGGGGGTAACGGGGTGTGTGCCCTCCCCGGTCACTGTCCGCGACCGTGCGCGGACAGACCGGTGGACGGTCGTTCGACGTTTTGCCCGCCGATCGTCGCACAACCACCTGAACGGCAACCCACTGTGTCCGCCAGATGACCACCTGTTGACCGATGGGCCGGACGGGTCCGACATTCGGACGGGTCAGGTGGCGCGTCCTCTGGCCGGCTGTCACGATCTCCGGCATGCCCGTTGCACGCCGAACTCTGCTCGGGGCCGGCCTGGCCGCCGCGACCTCCGCCCTCACCGCTTGCGGTGCCACCGGCGCGCCGAACTCCGGTTCGGCCGGCCCTGGCGACGCGGCGACCGGGAAGGGCGCCCCCGGCAGCCGGGCCGGATTTGGCCCGGCGGGAGACGCAGGGCCGCCGCTGCGGGCACCGGACGCACCGGTCGGCGGCAACCCACCAGTCCGTCAGGCTCCCTACGCGCAGGACGTGACCGCCCTGCTCCGGCGACACCTGCCCGCGACCTCACAGACCCTGCAACACAAGGGTTTTCCCGGTGCTGTCGCTCTCGTCCTGGTCGGCGGGAAGGTGACGGTGCACAGCGCTGTCGGTGAGGCGCTGCGTTATTCGGCAGGCCCGAAGCTGCTCGCGGCGAACCAGCGCGTCGCGATGCGCCGGGACTCCATCTTCGACCTCGCCTCGGTCACGAAGGTGTACACGGCCATCCTGCTGTTGCAGCAGGTCGACAAGGGCCGTGTCGACCTCGGCGCTCCGGTGCGCGACTACCTGCCCGCCTTCACCGGCACTGGCAAGGAGCGGGTCACGGTCGAGATGCTGCTCACCCACACCAGCGGCCTTCCGGTCGGCGCCACTGTCACCGGCCTGCCCGACAATGCGGCCCGCTGGAACGCCGTGCTCGGCACGCCGCTGGTCTCCGGCGCCGTGCCGGGCAAGACGTTCCGCTATTCCAGCGTCGGGCTCATGGTCGCCGGCAAGATCGTCGAGAAGGTCACCGGCCAGCGGCTCGACCAGGCGCTCAAGACCAACCTGACCGACCCGCTCGGCCTGCGCGACACCGGCTTCAACCCGAACAGCTGGCTGTCGGCCGCCGCGAAGGCCAGCCGACTGGTCGCCACCGACGCCCGCTCGTCCCGGGGACTGCTCCGTGGCGTCGTCCACGACGACGTCGCCAACCACCTCGGTGGCATCGCCGGTCACGCCGGCATCTTCGCCTCCGCGACCGATCTGGCGGCCATCGGTCAGCTACTCCTCAACGAGGGGGCCCATCGGGGCGAGCGGATCCTCGCCGCGGCGACGGTGCGCCGGATGCTCACCAACCACAACGCCGGCAAACCCGCCATCGACCCCGAGCGCCCCAACCGGACCTCGGCGCACGGCCTCGGCGTCGTGCTCAACCAGAGCTGGTTCATGGGGAAGCTCACCTCCGCCCGGACCTTCGGCCACACCGGATTCGCCGGCCCCTCGCTCCTGGTCGCGCCCGACCGCAAGCTCGTCCTGGCGCTGCTCACCAACCGCGCGCACCCCAACTGGAGCTGGTCGAACCCCGACCCGGTCCGCGCCGCTGTCGGCGACCTGCTCGCCACAAAGGTCAACTGACCGGAGGGTGTGGACCATCGCGCCCCACCCTGACACGATACTTGCGCTAGTAGTGCAAATACTTCGTCCGTCCTGGTGGAGGATCGATGCACACATCTCGCCGGAGCCTGCTCTCCGTGCTGGCCGGGGTCGCCCTCGCGGCCAGCCTGTCCGCCGTCGCCGTTCCACGCGCCGCCGAAGCCGCCGCCCCACCGACGTACCGTCCAGTGATCTTCGTACACGGCAGCGCGGGATCGGCCGCGCAGTTCGAGACCCAGGCCAAACGGCTGGCCAGCAACGGGTACCCGATCGACATCATCGAAGCCCACGAGTACGACTCCCCGAGCATCGCGACGATCCTGCCCCAGGTTTACGCGGGACTCGACGCACGGATCTCCCGCCTGCTGGCGGCCACCGGCGCGGACCGGGTCGACCTCGTCGCGCACTCGCTGGGCACCTTCGTCTCACAGGGCTATCTCAACAGCTCGCCGGAGCGTGCCGGCCGGGTCGCGCACTACGTCAACCTGGACGGGCGCACCGCGACCTCCCCGCCGGGTGGTGTGCCCACCCTCGCCATCTGGGGCGAGGGTGACCCGGCCCGCACCGTCGTCGGCGCGACAAACGTGCACCTGCCGAACCAGTCGCACACCCAGACCGTGTCGTCGGCGGAGTCGTTCACCGAGATCTTCGGCTTCCTCCGGGGCCGCGCGCCCCACACGACGCGGATCGTTGCGCAACTCTTCGGCACCGCCCGGGTCTCCGGCCGCGCCGTGCTCTTTCCGAGCAACGTCGGTGTCACCGGTGCGACAGTCGAGGTCTACCTGGTCAGCCCGCTGACCGGCGGCCGACTGTCACACCGGCCCGCACACCGGCTGTCGCTCGGCGGCGACGGCTCGTTCGGGCCCCTCCCGGTGCTCGCCACGGCCCGCTACGAGTTCGCCATCGTGCGCCCGGGCGCCGCGACGCACCACTTCTACTTCCAGCCGTTCCTCCGCTCGGATTCGTTCGTGCGCCTGGCGACCAGCGAGCCGGGCGAGGGCCTCAGCGGCCTGGTCGAGACCAGCGACCGGCACACGGCGCTCACCATCCAACGGCAGAAGGAGTGGTGGGGCGACCAGGGCGACGCCGGCGACCACCTGTGGATCAACGGCAGGGATGTCCTGAACGCGGCGAACGCGCCCCGCGCCAAGCGGACGATCGGCATCTTCGCCTTCGACGACGGCAGCGACGGCGTCACCGACCTGACGGCCCCGTTGCCGGAGTTCTTCAGCCAGACCTTCATCACCGGCATGGACGTCTTCATCCCGGCGACACCGGCACACCTCGGCCTGGTACGGATCACCGTGGGCCAGCGCGGCGGCGGCCACGAGGTGATCAACGTGCCCAACTGGAGATCGAGCACCGACCGGGTGACGGTCAGCGTGGACGACTTCTGACCGCGTCTCGCGGACGGCCCGGCCACCTCAGGTCGAGACGGTGGCCGGGACCCCGCACTCGTCAGACGGTGGCCGGGACCCGCTCGCGCACTCGTCGCCCGACGGCGAAGCTGACCAGCCCCAGGATCAACCCGACCACCGCCAGAACGACGCCCACCCGGGCCGGCGCGAGGTAGCCGAATCCGGCGGCGATGGCGACGCTGCCGAGCGCGGCGCCCAGGCTGTTCGCGATGTTCATGGCCGACTGGTTGACCGCCGCACCCATCAGTTGTGCCCCCGGGGCGACGGTGATCAGTCGTGCCTGCAGGACCGGACCGAGATACAGGCTGGTCGCACCGACCAGGAACGCGCCGACGAACAGGCCGACGCGGGTCGACGCCACGAGGCTGAACACGGCGATACTCACGATCATCGCCACGAAGCCGATGACCATGCTCCGCTGGAGGTCGCGGTCCGCCAGCCAGCCGCCCAGGGCGTTGCCGACGGTCATGCCGAGGCCCACAGCGACCAACGTCCACGGCACCGTCGCGGCGGAGAGGCCGGTGACGTCGGTGGTGACCGGAGCGATGTAGGTGTTCACCGCGAAGAACCCGGCGAAACCCACCGCGCCGGTCGCGGCGACCAGCCAGACCTGCGAGGTCCGCAGCGCCCGCAACTCGGCGGCCGGCGAGCCGTCGACCGCCGCGGCGACCTCCGGAACGACCGCCAGCACCGCCAGCAGGGTGAGCACGAAGAAGCCGGCGATGACCAGGTACGCGACCCGCCAGTCGACAGCCTGCCCGAGCCGCGTGATGAGGGGAACGCCAACCAGGTTGCTCACTGTCAGACCGCCGAGCACCGTGGCGAAACCACGGGCCTCGTTGCCGGGGCCCATCAGGGTCGCCGCGAGCAGACCGGCCGCACCGAAGTACGCGCCGTGCGGCAGCGCCGCCGCGAACCGGGCCACCAGCACCAGCTCGAAGGTGGGAGCGAGCGCGGACGCGACAGTGCCGACGGCGAACAGCACGAGCAGCCCGAGGACGAGCTTCTTGCGGGGCAGGCGCGCGCTCAACGCGGCGATCAGCGGCGCGCCGACGACCACGCCGAGCGCGTAGGCGGTGATCATCCAGCCCGCTCGGGCGACGGCGTCCGACGACGACTGCGCGTACTCGTGCGGAAGCAGACCACGGGCGATGTCGGGCAGCAGCCCCATCGCCACGAACTCGGTAAGGCCGACAGCGACGCCGCCCAGTGCCAGGGCGGCCAGCGCCGCCAACCGTCGACCTCTACTCAACTCGATCACCGAAAAAATTTAGCAACAGCGTTGCGTAATAGGGTGGTGAGATGACTCGCGTCACTGCCGATGTCACCTTCCTCCGCGGCTACAACCAGGCACTGGTCATGGCGGTGGGGCGCACTGCTCGCACGTTCGAGCGCTCGACGGTGGTTCAGGCCACCGGCCTGACGCCACAGGCGGTCTCCAAGGTCATCGCCCGGCTGACCACTGACGGCCTGATCCGCCCCGCCGGCGTCCGGCGTCCGGGCATCGGCAAGCCCGCTGTCGTCTACGAACTCGTCCCGGACAGCCGGTACGCGATCGGCGCCCACGTGGCCCGACGCACGCTGCGGCTCGTCCTGGTCGACCTGGCCGGCACCGTGCACCACTCGGCGGTCAGGCCACTGCCCCGCGACTTCACCCCGGAGCAGCTCCTCGACGCCCTGAGCGCCGGCGTCGACACGATGGCCGGCACCGGCGACCTGCGGGGCCGGCTCACCGGTCTGGGCATCGGCATGATCGGCCCACTCGACCACGCCAACGGCCTGGTCCGGGACGCCCACGGCCTGCGGCACTGGCACGACGTACCGCTGCGCGAGATCGCCGAGAAACACCTCGGCCTCCCCGTCCACCTGGACAAGGACGTCACCGCGGGGATCACCGCGGAGGCCTGGCGGCACGGCGCGACGTTCGGCGACGCGGCCCTCATCATGGTCGAGTCCGGCATCGGCGGAGGCTTCTGGCTGGGCGGCGCGGCCCACCGGGGGGCGCACACCAACGCGGGCGAGTTCGGCCACACGGTCGTCGACCTGACCGGGCCGCGCTGCGTCTGCGGCCGGCACGGGTGCCTGGAGATCGTGCACCACCGGGCCGCCGAGGCCGGCGACATCGCCCACGCCGCCCGCGTGCTGGCCGTCGGCGTCGTCAACCTGCTCCAGACCCTCGACCTCGCCCACGTGGTGCTGGCGGGCGCGGACCTCCTCCGACACCCGCAGACCTATCTCGCGGCGGTCACCGAGGCCGTCGGGGCGGACACCCGGCGCGCGGACTGGCTCAGCACCACTGTGGCCCTGTCCACCCTCGGCGCGGACGTGATCGCCGCGGGCGCCGCCATGCAGGTCCTCGACCAGCACTACGGCATCCCGGAGCTGGCCCATTCCTTGATCGGTGGCAGCTGAGCAGCTCGACACGCCGAGCGACGCCCTGCTGAGCTGCCACCGATCGCCGCGAGGTCAGATGCCGGCGACGGGGGCTCGCCGCGTCGCTACGCCACCACGGCGTCGGTGTGCGTTCGAGTACAACCGCTGGCCGGGCTCTCGCTGAGCGCGATGACCTCGTCGAGCCGCTTGCGCGCCTGCCGGAGTTGGGTGATCTGCCGATCGATGCGGTCGCGTTCGGCGCGCAGCATGGCCCGCGACTGCGGTGTGTTGACCTTCGCGTCGACACAGGGCAGCAGATCCAGGATGGTTCGGCTGGACAGGCCGGCGGCGTACAGCATCTGGATCAGATACACCCGGTCGACCGCGTCGTCGAGGTAGTGGCGCTGGCCGCCATTGCTCCGTGCGGCCGAAAGGAGGCCCTGCTCCTCGTAGTAGCGCAGGGCTCGTACCGACACCCCGGTCTTCGTGGCGAGTTCCCCGATCCGCATGGACCCCTCCCCCAGGCTGGTGACGCCAGCCACACAGCCTTCTCCCTCACGTGCACGTCAGGTTTTACCGTAGCTCGCATACCGACTTCCCTGCGGCGACGGCGCTGTGACTCACTGGCAGACCCGCCAGTCGCCGTCTTCCTTGACCAGCGCCACCCCCTGCGTGAACCTCGCACCGGTGGCCGCCTGGACCGCCTCGACCTGGACGGTCCCGGTGACCCGCCCGTTGTAGTTGTTGACGTTCACGCCGGTGATCTCGTAACTGCTGATCTTCAATTGCGCGCCCTGGATCCGGGCGAAGTCCTCCTGCGGCATGGTGTCGCGCACCCGGTCGCACAGCCGCCCGTACGCGCCCGCGTAGTTGCCCGCCTGCACGTCGTCGAGGTAGGCCGTCGCCGCCGCCCGGACCGGTTCGACGGTGTCCTTGACCGAGCGGTAGAGCCATACGCCGACGCAGGTGCCAACCACGCAGCACAACGCCAGGAGGGCGCCGACGACGATCAGGACCGTACGAAGCGTCCGGTTGGGCCTCGGGCCGGGAACCATTATCGGCTCGTACGTCATGACCCGGAGGGTAGGACTGCCGGGCCAGCGGCGAGAGCCCGCCCGGGCGCCCGGTGGTTCAGCCTTCGGAGGCGGACGGCCCCGGCGTCGTCACGTCACCGGCGACCGCACGGGCGGGCGGCGCCTTCGCCGGGGCCGGTCGCAGATCAGCGGGTACGGGTAGCGCGCTGCCCTTGACGAACTGGCCCCAACTGGTGTTCCAGGCCGTCCAGCCGTTGCCCGACTGGAGCCGGACCTCGGTGCCGGTGAAGGTGACCAGGTCACCGACCCGGGTGACGCCCATCAACCAGTCGGCGTTGGCCGCCGAGATGTTCGTGCAGCCGTGCGAGACGTTGCGGTGTCCCTGATCCGACACCGACCAGGGTGCCCCGTGGATGAACTCGCCGCCCCAGGTGAGCCGTTGCGCGTCCTCGACGTTCACCACGTAGCCGCCGTTCGGCTCGCCGCGCGTGTCGAACGTGGTGTACTGGTGCTTCTCCATGATCACCATCTTGCCGCTGGACGTGGGGGTACTGCGCTTGCCCAGGCTGACCGGGATCCTGCGGATCAGCTTGCCGTCGCGCAGCACGCGCATCTGCTTGGTGGCGTTGTCGACTTCGAGCGCCACCTGCCGTCCGATCCGGGACGTCGCGGTGCGGTCGGCGTCACCGACGTGGTTCTTGCCGATCGGCAGCCCCGCCAGGCCAGCCCGGACACTGATGGTCGTGCCGGGCCGCCATAAGTCGGGAGCCCGGTAGTAGACCTGGCTGCCGTCGTCCACCCAGGACCAGGCACCCGGCTGCGGTGGGTTCGTGGTGACGAACAGCCGACGCTGCACGTCGGCGCGGGCCGCCCTGGCGATGGGCGGATCGAAACCGATGGTCACCGGCATCGCGGTGCCGTACGTCTGCTTGTCGGCGAAGTACAGGGTGCTGCTGACCTGCGGCTTCGTCGACGCCGCCGCGGTGGTGAAGGTGGTGGTGCGGGTGGTCGTCCGCCCGGAGTCGCCGGTGGCCGTCACCGCCACGGTGTAGGTCTGCTGCGGGCGCAACGGAGCGCTCGGCACCCAGGCCGAGCCGTCCTCGCGTGGCTCCGCCCGGACCAGCGCGCCGGTGTCGTCGACGATGCGCACGGCGGTGATCTTCCCGCCCGTGACGAGCGGAGCCACCTCGGCGCTGAGCGGCACGTCCCGGGAGAGATCGGCGGGCGTGAGGGTCAGTTCGGGCGAGGGCACCACCTGCTCGGCGGGACGCACGGCGGCCTTTCGCTCGGTGGTGCACCCACCGAGGACCAGCGGTGTCGCCGCGACGGTCACCGCAACGAGCGCCATACGCCTTCGTAAACCCATCGAACGTCCCCCGGCTTCCGCGTGCTCCGTGGCGGCAATTCTCTCCGCGCCGACGGCGCCCTGTGCTGTTTCCGGAAATCACGCAACGAAGGTGGGAGCGTTCGGACGCGGTACGCGGTCCGGTCCGTCGGTTGCGCTTCCCTTTCGTGATCCTCGGGGCATCGAAGCGTGATGCCGCCGTGGAATGCTGGCCGACATGCGCGGAAGACGACGTCAATGGATTCTGCTCCCGCTTCCCCTTCTTCTCCTGACGGCCTGCACCCCACCGGATGAGCCGATCCTCGCCCTCGCCGTCCAGGACGGCCAGCCGGTCGGCGTCCTGGTCACCTGCGAGGACAGGGTTGCGCGCCTCGCGGTATTCGAGAACAACCATCAGGGTGAACCGGGCAAACGAACCCTGATCAGGTGGAGCATCGACGGCCCGCCCGCGAGCGAGATCGTGGAGGTCACCCTGTTGGGTCAGCCGCCGGAGGGCTGGGAGGTCGCCGGCGTTGTCGGTACCCCAGCGGCCGAGGCGGGCATCGATCCGGACGTCGAGCCGCTCACCGAATTCCGGCCCGGGGTCACCTACACCGTCGTGGGGTCAAGCCGCCGTGACTCCATCCCGGTGGACTTCACCCTCGCGGACCTCCCACGGATCGGCCCGGACCAGGTGCTGGCGCCGCGCGGACAGGACTCGACGACTGTCGTGTCCCGGGAGACCTTCCTGCGCAAGGCACGGGACAAGTGTTGAGCAGGACGGCGGTCGCGGGGACCCAGCAGAGAAGCAGAGTGCCGCCGCAGCCGTCGATTACGGTTTTTAGAGGAAAATCAAAGAATTGAGATTGAGTCGACATCGCGGCGGCTCCGCAGAGCTGACCAGGCAATCGCTGAGCGCTATTTAAGGGAGAATTAATCGTTTCAGTGGGAAACGAGCAGGGGGCCGACTCGTATTCTTCGTGCTCGGAAGAAAGGTGCGCCCCCGTTGATAAATCTCCGATCCACCCCTCGACGCCGCCGTTCAGTCACCGCGCTGCTGCTGCTGAGCGTGGCGCTCGCCGGCGGATGCAAGGAGGCGCCGGGCACGCCCGGCGCGTCCGGCCCGTCCAGCGACACCGGCATCGGCTTGCCCGGCCCGGACGCGCCGGCGGCCACTACGCCGGGCGACCCGTCGGCCACGCCGAGCGCCCCGGGCACCTCGGCCACCCCGTCCGCGCCGGGCAAGCCGGGAACGCCGGCGACCAGCGCCGCCCCGCCCACCGCATCCGGAGGCTGGATCACCATCGACGCCGCCGCGCAGGCCGCCGCGACGAAGGCGTTCTTCGCGCGTAAGCCCAAGCCGGTGACCGGCAACCCCGTCAAGGTGCCCGAATTCAACGTCGGCTGTACGACCAGCCACCACAACAGCGACGACCCGATCGTGCTGCCGAAGCTGGTGGGCGGCTCGCACAACCACACGTTCTGGGGCAACAAGTCGACCGATGCCAACTCGACAGCCGAATCGCTGCGGGCGTCCAAGGCGACCACCTGCAACTCGCCGGACGACCAGTCCGCCTACTGGGTGCCGACGATGTACCAGAACGGCAAGGTCGTGGACCCGAAGGAGGTGACCGTCTACTACGGTTCCCGCCTGAAGGACCCGAGCAAGACCCAGCCCTTCCCGTTCGGCCTGCGAATGATCACCGGTAACGCCAAGAACCAGGTCGACACCCCCGACAAGCAGGGCAACCATTTCTGGTGCGCCGGCATCGGCGGCGAGATCGGCCGCAGCGCCGACAAGACGTTCCCGGTCTGCGCCAAGACCGCGAACATCGTCCGACAGATCACCTTCCCGGACTGCTGGGACGGCAAGCACCTGGACAGCCCCGACCACAAGGCGCACATGGCCAACGGGGACCACACCGGGGCCTGCCCCAAGAGCCACCCGGTGCCCGTTCCGTCGGTGTCCTTCGTGATCTCGTACCCGTTGAGCGCGAACACGGACGGCATCACGCTCGCGTCCGGCACCTCGTTCTCGATGCACGCGGACTTCTTCAACGCGTGGAAGGACGAGGCGCTCGCCGCACGGGTGCGCAACTGCCTCGACCAGGGCGTGAAGTGCAACTCGGCAGGTAACTTCTAGTCCACGCGGCACGACGGCGGCGGCCGGTCACCCCGAAACCCGACTCACCCCGGGCAGGCTGGTGACATCACTGGTCACCGGCGTGCGCGGCGTC
>NZ_JBEZGJ010000028.1:0-54812 GCF_040649965.1 Micromonospora sp. NPDC048843 | reverse complement strand
GGTCTACCGGTACAACGCCTCGTCGACCTCCACCACCAAGTTCCCGCAGTCGTTCGACGGGCAGTTCTTCGCCACCGAGTTCGGCCGGGGCTGGACGGCGGCCTTCGCGGCCTTCGCGGGCTTCGCCGGGGCCTTCGCGGGCTTCGGCGGCTTCGCCTTGGACGCGCCACCGCCCGAACCGGAACCGCTGCGCACCTTCGGCGCCTTGGGCGGAGCCTTCGTCGTGGCGGCCTTGCTCGGCGGTGCCGTGGACGGCGCGCTGCCGGCGACGCCGGAAACGCGAACCCCGCAGGTCGCCTCGCCGAGCCGGAACTCCACAGGCAACGGGTTCGCCCCGCTGTACTTACCCGTGAGGGTCACCTTCTCGGCCGCACCCGGGGCCAGCGTGGTGCGCTGGGCCGCCGGTCGGATCAGCACAGTGCTCCCCTGCTGGTGCACCGGCGCGGGCTCCGCCTTCGTCACCTTCTGCTGCCCGGGGAAGGTGAAGCTCATCGCCCAGTCCCGCAGCTCACGGCCACCGGTGTTGGTCAACGTCAGCTCGGCGGCGAACTCCGTGCCGGAGTCGGTGCGCAACGCGTACGCCACCTCGCAGGGCGCCGCGGCCGGCAGACCCATCCGAGCCTCGGTCGTCGGCCGGTCCCCGCCGCTGGCCGGGCTGCGCGAGGTGAACCCCCACATCGCCCCGGTGACAGCGATCAGCCCGACGGCGGCCACTCCGGCCTCCACCCGCCGACGCCGGGTCACCCGCTGCCGCGTCCGACGGTCCCGGTTGCGGGTCCGCGACAGCGGCAACGCGTCGGTCGCCGCCGACCAGGGCAGGATCGTGGTACGCGCACTGCCGAGCATGGCCGCGTCCAACGGCCCGGCGGCCGGGGAGACCGGCACCGCCGCGAGCATGCCGGCAGCCTCGGCGAGCGTCCGGGTCAGCTCGGCTGTGGCCGGCCGGTCGGCGGGCTGCTTGGCCAGGCAGCGTCCGACCAGGTCGGCCACCCCGTCGGGCAACCCCGGGACGGTGGGCATCGGCTCCGGGTCGCTGTACATGTGGGCGCGCAGCATCTGGGTGGTAGTGCTGGCCTGCCACGGCAGTCGGCCGGTGAGCATCCGGTAGAGCAGCAGCCCGACGGCGTACACGTCGGTGGCCGGGGAGACCTGGCCGTTGTCCAGCCGCTCCGGGGCGAGGTACGCGGGAGTGCCCAACAACGCGCCGTCCGGCCCCTTCTCGCTCTCCCCGACCAGCGCGGAGATGCCGAAGTCGACCACCTTGACCCCGGTCGAGGTGAGCATGACGTTGCCCGGGGTGACGTCGCGGTGCACCACCCCGCGAGCGTGCGCGGTGGCCAGCGCGGAGCTGACCTCGGCACCGATGGTCACCGCCTCCCGCCACGGCAGTTGGCTCTCCCGACCCAACCGGCTGGCCAGCGAAGCGCCGTCGACCAGCTCCATCACCACGTACGGCACTGTGAGACCGACCTGCTCGGACTCGCCGTAGTCGTACACGTTGGTGATGTTGGGGTGGCAGAGCCGCGCGGCGGCCTGCGCCTCGACCCTGATGCGGTGGCGGAACGCCCGGTCGCTGGCCAGCCGGGAGGCCAACACCTTCACCGCGACCTGACGGCCGAGCACCTCGTCGTAGCCACGCCAGACCACCGACATGCCGCCCGCGCCGAGCTGCTCGATCAGCCGGTACCGCTCATCGAGCAGCTGCGCGCTGTTTCGGTCCCCACCACCCATGGTGAGCGATGTTGCCCAGGAACGGCCCGCCTACACCTGGAGTATCGGAATCGGTCAGGATTGTCACCCGATCAGGCGGTCGCCAACAGTTGGTCCACCGGGGCGTAGTCGTCGGTCAACACCATCGCCTGACCGACGAAGTCCGTCAGCGCCGCACCGGACAGCAGGCTGACCTTCGGGTCCACCTCGGCCAGCCGGGCCCGGACGGCTTCCAGCGGCAACGGCGCGTCGGAGCCAACGATGAGGAAGTTGGAGCCCTGCTCCTGGGCGAGCGCTTCCGGCGGTGCGATCAACGCGACGTGCCCGAACTCGGCGGCCACCGTTGCCAACTCGGCGCGGATGAACCGCAGCGGCGGGTAGTCGATGACGTTCTGCACGTACACGCCGCCGGGGCGGGTCACCCGCCGGACGTCGGCGGCCATCTCCCGGGTGGCCAGGTGCCAGGGCACCACCAGGTGCCCGAACGCGTCGCCGACCACCAGGTCACGGCTGTCGGTCGGCTCGCCGGCGACCAGCATCCGGGCGTCACCCACCACCGCCCGCAGCTCCGGCCCCGACCGTACGCCCAGCTCCTGCTCGCCCAACTCGACCAGCCCGCCGTCGATCTCGAACACCAGGTTGTCGGTGCCCGGTCGGGTCGCTGTCAGGTAGCGCGGCACCGTGAACCCACCGCCGCCCAGGTGCAGCGCGTCCAGGCGCTGACCGGCCGGCGCGGCGACGTCGCCGACCGCGCCGATCCACTTCGTGTACGCGTACTCCAGGTGTTTCGGGTCGGCGAGGTCCACGTACGAGTGCTGGGCGGAGTTGAGCAGCAGCGTCCGCCCGCTGGGCCGGGCGGGGTCCGCGGTGACCCGGGCGCAGTGGTACGCCGTCTCGATGTCGCACGGGTTGGGCGCCACGGTGGTCAGCCCCGCCCCGGCCAGGCCGAGCACTGCCAGCGCGGCCCGGGCCCGGGCCGGACCGGGCAGCTCGGTGGGCTCCTGCCGGCGCAGGTACCAGCCGAGGCCGATGCCGACCAGCCCGAGTGCGAGCGCCAGGGCCAGCAGGATGACGGTGCTGCGCAGCGCGGCGACCAGCACGAACCCGGTCAGCAGGGTTGCGGTGATGCCGCCGAGGGTGCCGATCCCGGAGAGTCGACCGACCACCTGGCCGGTGCGGCGCAGGTCGGCGAGCTGAAGTTTCACTACCAGCGGGGTGACGGCGGCCAGCAGCGCGGCCGGCACGAACACCGCCAACGCGACAAGCAGCAGGATGCCGCTGGCCGCACCACCGCGCAGCACCTCACCGGCGTACCTGACGACGGGCAGGGTGACAGCTGTGGCGATGCCGGCCAGCACCAACGCCGGCGCCAGCAGGCCCCGCGGGTTGCGTCGGTCGGCCAGCCAGCCGCCGGACCACGCCCCGTAGGCGATAGCGGCCAGCGCGATGCCGATCACCGAGCTGGTCACCTGAAGGGTCACCCCGACGTACGGGCCGACCAGGCGCAGTGCGACGGTCTCCAGCACCAGCACGGCGCCGCTGGAGAAGAAGACCAGGAAGGCGGCTAGGCCGTTGGGCAGAGCCCGGCCGGTGATCGGCACGGGCGGGGCCGGGGGTGCCGGCAGGGCCGCTACGTCGGGCGGTGGGGAGCTCATCGTCGCGATGGTACGCAGCGAAGCTGGTGCAACGGGTCAGTACATCGAGAGATGAACATGGTTCGTGTGGGACGCCGCCGGAGAGCCGCTTCCACTGTACGAGCGCCAACCGGTGCCGGGATGCCAAATCTGCCGGTACCAGATCACGTAGAGCACGCCCAGCCGGTCGGCGTTGCGCACGTGCCAGGCCGCCAGGCTGTCCCCGTACGACTTGTCGCCGCCTGTCGCGTTCTTGTCCTCGAAGCCGTTCGTGGCGGCCGAGAAGTCGCAGGCCCGGCCCTTCGGATGCTCGCCGCCGCCACCGCTGCGCTTGCAGGAGACGTGCCGCTTGTAGCCGGCCGCCTGGGTCTGCTTGAGCGCGTTGAGGGTGCGCGGAGTGATGCACCCGGAGGTGGTCGGGTCCTTCACCGAGCAGGATTCCGACGGCCAGGACCCGTCGGAGTTGCGCGGCGCCGGCTTCGCCGAGGTGGAGCTGCCACCGCTGAAACCGTTGCTGCCGCCGGAGCTGACCTCGGCGAGCGCCGCCTCGGCTTCTTTCTTCTTCTTCGCCATCACGGCGAGTTGCTTCTGCTGCTCGCGGACCTCGGCGTCGATGGCGACCTTGGCCTGTTGCGCCTGCTGCCGAGCTTCGGTGAGGTCACGCAGCCGCTTGCTGTCCCGCTGGGCCATCAGGTCGAGGTCGCCAGCGCGTTGCAGGAACGCCTCCGGCGTGGCGGTGTTGAGCAGCATCGAGACCGCGCTCAGCCGACCCACCCGATACGACTGGGCGGCCACCTCGCCCACCTGGCTGCTGAGCCCGACCAGCCGACCCTCCAGCGTCGTCAGCTCGCCGGTCAGCGCCGTCTGGCGACGCTTGGAGTTGTCCAGCTTGGCCTTGGCCTCGATGTGGCCCTTGGCGGTCAACTCCAGCGCGTCCTGCAACTTCTTGCTGCCGCCCTCGCCAGGCTCCGCGTACGCGGGCACTGCGGCACCGCCGAGCACCAGCGCGACGGCGGCGAGCACTGCGAACAGAGCGCGGCGACCGAGCCGCGGGCTGAGCCTGGTCCTGGGCACGAAAGCGTCCTTCCGTCGACCGCCGGCCCCCGATGAACACTGCACGGCGGCGCCGGTCGGCGGCCTGCTGGCGGAGACCGCCGGTCACGATACCGGATCGTGGGCCGGTGACCAGCCCGCTGACCCTCTGGCTGTCTCGATGTCGACGGAGCGTCGCACAGTGGTCGCGCAGCGCGCGGATCAGGTGCTGAGGAGCGCGTCGCGCACCTCGGCCCAGACCTGCTCGTTGGCGGCGACGAGCAGACCGCGACCGTCGTCGGCGGGGTGGTAGTCGACGCCGTCGAACCGGCGGGCGACACCCCCGGCGGCACGGACCAGCACGGTGCCCGGGGCGTGGTCCCAGGGCAGGGTGCGCCAGAAGAGAACGAACTGCTGCTCGCCGGTGAGGATGTCCAGGTACTCCCGACCGGCGCAGTGTTGGCCGGGCAGCAGTTCACCGAGGCGTCGACCGCCGGCGCGGACCCGGTCGCGGGTCTCCGGCGGCAGGAACTTGGTCATCGCCGCGCCGCGCAGCTCGCCGAGCGGCGGCACCGGGCTGGTCCCGTCCACCGGTCGACCGTTGAGCAGTGTGCCCTCGTCGGCCGAGCCAACGGCGAGAGTGTCGGCGAGCGGGTCGAGGATCCAGCCGGCGGTCGGCCGCCCGTTGCTCAGCAGCGACACCATCAGGGCGAACGGCCGGCGACCGGCGGCGAAGTTGGCGGTCCCGTCGACCGGGTCGACCAGCCAGACGTCACCACTGTCGCGGAGGTGCCGCAGCAACCCCGGATCGTCGGCGACACCCTCCTCGCCGACCACCATCGAGCCCGGCCGCAGCCGGCGCAGCCCCGCCGAGAGCAGCTCCTCGGCCCGGCGGTCGGCGACGGTGACCACCTCGCCGGGTGCCTTCTCCGACACGTCATCGTCGTCGAGCTTGCGAAACAACGGCAGCACGACCTGGTCGGCGGCCTCCCAGAGCAGGCCACCGACGTCGTCCAGCAGGGTGTCAGCCACGCGGCGGCAGCTTGACCACGCTGACGAAGAACTCGTCGATCTGACGGACCACCGAGATGAAGCGTTCGAAGTCCACAGGCTTGGTCACGTAGGCGTTGGCATGCAGCTGGTAGCTGCGCAGAATGTCCTCGTCGGCCTGTGAGGTGGTGAGCACCACCACCGGGATCCGGCGCAGGTCCTGGTCCTTCTTGATCTCTTCCAGCACCTCCCGGCCGTCGCGCCGGGGCAGGTTGAGGTCGAGCAGGATCAGGTCGGGCGCCACCGCGTCGGCGTACTGGCCCTCCCGGCGCAGGTAGGCGAGCGCCTCGGCCCCGTCGGAGACGACGGTCAGCCGGTTACGCAGCTTGTGTTCCTCGAACGCCTCCTGGGTCATCAGCACGTCACCCGGGTCGTCCTCGACGAGCAGGACCTCGATCGGGCTCTTGCCATCCGCCGGCGCGGTCATCTCACCGTCTCCCTCATGTCACCCGTTCTACCGCTTTCCAGCGTTCCGTCGGCCCGGTCCGGCTGGTCCGGCCCGTCGGCCTGCTCCGTCGACGCTGCCGGAGCCTCGGTCGTGGGCGTGGTGTCGCCCATGGTCGGGGCGTTCGGCTCCCCCGCGGAATCGGCGGCGGCAGCCGCCGCGACGTCCTCGGGGAGTGCCGGCAGGGTGAACCGGATCGCGGTGCCCTCCGGCACGTCGGTGTCCACCCAGACGCGGCCGCCGTGGTACTCGACGATCTTCTTGACGATCGCCAACCCGATGCCGGTGCCCGGGTACGCGTCCTTCGAGTGCAACCGCTGGAAGATCACAAAGATCTTGTCGGCGAACTCCGGCTCGATCCCGATGCCGTTGTCCTGGCAGGTGATCTCCCACTCGGCGCCCACCAACCGGGCCGAGACGTGCACCTTCGACGGCACATCCGGGCGGCGGAACTTGATCGAGTTGCTGACCAGGTTGGCCAGCAGGTTGGTCAGCAGCGGTTCCTCACCCGAGATCACCGGCAGCTCGCTCCAGGTCAACTCGGCGTCCGCGTACTGCCGGGCGGCCTCGGTCTGGCCGGCCACGTCGCCCATCACCTTGTTGAGGTCGACCTCGACGAAGCCGGTGGTGAGCCGCCCGATCCGGGAGAACGCGAGCAGGTCGTTGATCAGGCGCTGCATCCGTTGCGCGCCGTCCACAGCGAAGGCGATGTACTGGTCGGCCCGCTCGTCGAGCTGCCCGGCGTAACGGCGCTGGAGCAGCTGACAGAAGCTGGCGACCTTACGCAGCGGCTCCTGCAGGTCGTGCGAGGCCACGTACGCGAACTGCTCCAGGTCACGGTTGGACCGGGTCAGCTCCTCGGCCTGCTTCTGGAGCTGACTGTTCACCCACTCGATCCGCTCGCGGGCGGCCCGGACCTCGGCCAGGTCGGCGGCGATCTTCTGCCGCATCGCGTCCACGTCCTCACCGAGCCGGATGAACTCCGGCGGACCGACGGTGGCGATGCGGTGCTGGTAGTCGCCCTCGGCGACCTCTCGGACCTGGGTGGCCAGGCCGGTCAGTGGCCGGACCACCATCCGGTCCAGCGAGAGCAGCAGCACCGCACCGGCCACGACCACGACCAAGGCGGCCACGATCAGCAGGACGACAAGCACGTTGCTGCTGGTACGCACGTTGGTGGCTGTCTGCTCGCGGGCGGCCAGGACCTCCTCCTGGAGGTCGTTCACCGCCGAGCGCACCTCGTCGAACTGTTGCCGGGCCGCTTCGGTGACCAACGCCTGGCCGGCGGTGGTGCCGCTCTGTTCGGTGGTGGCGATGACCGGCTCCGCGACCGACTGTCGCCACTGCGTGACACGCTCCTCGACGGTCCGCAGCTCCTGGCTGATCTCCGGATAGTCGTCGAGCAGCGTCCGCATCGAGGCGGTGACGCTCCGCTCCTGGGCGAGCCCCTCACGGTAGGGGTTCAGGTCGTCCTGGTCGCCGCTGACCGCGTACCCGCGGATCGCCGTCTCCTGGTCGAGCAGCGCGTTGAGCAGCTCCTGCGACTGCACCCGCAACGGGCCGGTCTCGTTGAGCACCGCGTCGATCTGGGTGCGGTTGCGGGCGGCCATCGCCGCTTCCGCGCTGGCCAGCCCGATCAACAGAAAGCCCACGACGGTAAGCAGGGTGATGACCCGGCGGCGCAGACTCCAGCCGCCGATGACCGGCTTCACCGGCCACCGCCCCGGCTGACCAGCAGCATGGCCACGTCGTCGGCGAGCGGGCCACCGTTGAGCCGCTCGGCTCGCCCGACCAGCCACGCGGGCAGCTCGGGCAGCGACACCGAACGGTTGGCCGGCTCGTCCAGCAAGCCACTGAGGCCGGGCACGTCGAGCCGTTCGTTGCCGGCGCCCACCCGCCCCTCGATCAGGCCGTCGGTGTACATCAACAGGGACCAGTCATCGGTGTCGAACTCCAGGTCGTAGGCGATCGGCCGGCGAGGTCGTACGCCCAGCAGCAGGCCGCCGGGCGCGGGCACCGGGGCGACCCGGCCGCCGGAGAGCAGCAGCGGTGGCGGGTGCCCGGCCAGTCGAACGGTGGCCCGGTTGGCGTCCAGGTCCAGTCTGACGGTGGCCACCGTCGCGAAGATCTCCTGGAGGCGGCGCTCACTCATGAGCACCTGCTCCAGGGCGGGCAGCACCTCGTCGTCCGGCACCCGGGCAAGCACCAGGGCGCGCCAGGCCACCCGCAGCTCGACCCCGAGCGCTGCCTCGTCCACCCCGTGCCCACAGACGTCGCCGACGATCAGGTCGAGGCGGTCCGGGTGGGTCTGCACCACGTCGAAGAAGTCTCCGCCGATCAACGCGGCGTGCCGGCCCGGCCGGTAGAAGGTGTGCACAGCGACCTGGTCGGTCGTCATCAGCGGTTGGGGCAGCAGGCCGCGTTCGAGTCGGGCCGACTCGGCCTGGCGCAGCTCGACCTCGCGCAGCCGGCGGGCGTTCTCGTCGGCGCGCTTTCGCTCCACGGCGTAGCGCAGCGCCCGGGTCAGCAGCACCCCGTCGACCTGACCCTTGACCAGGTAGTCCTGGGCACCCTCGGCGACCGCCACGACGCCCAGGTGCTCGTCGGTGCGGCCGGTCAGCACGCAGACCGCGGCGCCGCTGGACATCTCCAACACCTGGCGCAGCCCGTCCAGCCCCTGCGCGTCGGGCAGGCCCAGGTCGAGCAGGACGCAGTCGACGTCGTTGATCCGCTGCCGCGCCTCGCGGAGGCTGGTGGCGACCAGCAGGTCGATCATCGAGTTCGTCTCGGCGAGCAGCTCACCGACCAGGAAGGCGTCGCCCTCGTCGTCCTCCACCAGCAGCACCCGCAACCGCTCACCCGGCGGCAGGTTGGCGTGCCGCGCCAGGCCACCATGCGGGTACGGCACAACTGGGGAACCGGCCAAGCCGGCCCCCCGGTGCGGCCGGGTCACCGCCGCGAGACGCGGGAGTTCGCTGGTGATGTTGGGCTCCTTTCGAGTGCCCTGCTGATCCTGTATTAGACAACGGTCGCACACAACACGATGCCTGCGGCGCGGGCGGGGATGGGGCGCATCACTGCTCGGCCGGGGACAAACCGGGCGGCTGATGGATGCCTGACGTACCGGCCATCCCATCCGCAGCCCCCGACCGGCAGGATGATCCCACCCCAGGCCCCACCACCCCCCGAGGAGTTCCCGTGGGCGCACCCACCACCCCGGCCACGACGGGCACGCCGCCCCGTCCGATTCCGGGCGTACCCCCTGCCAGCCGCGCGCTGACCCGGCCGCGTCGGCGGCTCGTGGCCGCCGCGGCGGCGCTGGTCGCGCTGGCCGCGGTCGGCGCCGGCAGTCTGCTCGATCTGCGCACCCCGGCCCCGAAGTCGGTCGACGCGCCAACTGGCGAGTTCAGCGCCGGCCGCGCGTACGAGGACGTCCAGGTGATCGCCGCCCGGCCGCACGTCGCCGGCAGCCCGGCCAACGAACAGGTCCGCGCGCACCTGGAGCAGCAGTTACGGGGGCTGGGTCTGGAGACCGAGGTGCAGGACACTGTGGCGCCGGAGGCCGGTCAGCTCAGCGGGGCGGCGGGCGGGGCGACAGTGGCCCGGGTCCGCAACGTGGTGGCCCGGCTGCCCGGCACCGACTCGACGGGTCGCCTCTTCCTGGTCTCCCACTACGACTCGGTCCAGACCGGGCCGGGCGGCAACGACGACGCGGCCGGCACGTCGACCATCTTGGAGGTGGCCCGCGCGCTGACCACCGGCCCCCGGCCACGAAACGACATCGTCTTCGTGCTGACCGACGCCGAGGAGGCGTGTCTCTGCGGCGCGGCCGCGTTCGCCGCCAGCCACCCGCTGGCCGCCGACGGTGGTGTGGTGCTCAACCTGGAGGCGCGGGGCTCCACCGGGCCGGTGATCATGTTCGAGACGTCCCGGAACAACGCGAAGCTGGTGGACATCTTCGGCCGGGCCGCCCCGCACCCGGTCGGCACCTCGTTCGCTGTGGAGATCTACCGCGCGTTGCCCAACGACACCGATTTCACCGCCTTCCTCGATCAGAAGTTCGTCGGGCTGAACTCGGCGTACATCGACGGGGGCGCGATCTACCACACGCCGTTGGACACCCCGGCCTCCATGGACCGCGGCAGCCTCCAGCAGCACGGGGACAACGCGTTGGGCCTGGCCCGGGAGTTCGGTGGCACCGACCTGACCGACCTGCGCTCCGGGTACGACGCCACCTACTTCCCCGTCCCCGGCGGGCTGGTCCGCTACCCGGGCTGGCTCACACTGCCGCTGGCCCTGCTCGCGGTGGCACTGGTCGCCGGACTGGCCTGGCTGACCCGCCGGAGCGGCCGGGCCAGCACCGGCCGGCTGGCCGCCGGCTTCGCGCTGGCCCTGGTGCCGATCGTCGCCGCGCCGGTCGCCGCCCAACTGTTCTGGCTGGCGATCACCACGATCCGACCGGGGTACGCGGAGCTGCTCGACCCGTACCGGCCGATCTGGTACCGGCTGGCCGTCCTGGCGCTCGCCACCGCCATCCTGTTCGCCTGGTACGCGCTGACCCGCCGCCGGATCGGCCCGGCCGCGCTCGCCGTCGGCGGGCTGGCCTGGCTGGCAGTGCTCGGGGTGCTGCTCGCCGTGGCGGTGCCGGGCGGGGCGTACCTCACCACTGTGCCGGCGCTGGCCGGCGCCCTCGGCGGGCTGGTCGCGCTGCGTACCCGACAGACCGGACCGTGGCCGGTGGTGGCGGTGACGGCCGCCGCGGCAGTGGGTGTGGTCATCCTGCTGCCCACAGTGGTGCTGCTATTCCCCGCGCTGGGGATGGCAATGGGCGGGGTGGCCGCGCTTGTCGCGGTGTTGCTCGGCCTGGTCGCCCTGCCGGTGGTCGACCTGCTGCACCCGCAGGCCGGCGGCCAGCGTGGTCTGCTCGCGCTGCGGGCCCGGCGCCTCGCGGTGCTGCCGGCCGGCGCCGCCGCGGTGGCGGCGATGGTGCTCGCCGGGGTCGGCCTGGCCGTCGACCGCTTCGACGCCGCCCACCCCGCGCCGACCCACCTGATGTACGCCATGGACGCCGGCACTGGCCAGGCCCGCTGGTTGAGTGACGAGACCGACCCACAGCCGTGGACGGACGGCTACGTGGACAAGGTGACCAGCGTCGAGGACGACTTCCCCGGGCTCGGCGGCGACGCGCTACGGACCGGGCCGGCGCAGGCGGCGGACCTGCCGGCGCCGAAGCTGGAGGTGCTCGCCGACAACGCCGTCCGCGACGAGCGCACGCTGCGGTTGCGACTCACTCCGCAGCGGGCGGTCCGGGTCGCCACCCTGCACGTCGAGACGGTCACCGCCACGGTGCTGCGGGCCGAGGTGGCAGGCCGCGTGGTGCCCGTGCAGCAGGGTGGCCGCCGGTGGGGCTTCGGACTGGTCTTCCATGCTCCGCCGCCGGAAGGTGTCGAGATCACGCTCACGCTCCAGCGTTCCGCAGGACCGGTGCCGATTCGGGTCATGGACGCCAGTGACGGGCTGGACGCGCTGCCCGGATTCCGCCCCCGACCGCCGGCCGTCGGCGTCGTCGGGTCGCACACCTCCGAGATGCTGGCGGTCGCTCGCACCTATCCCATCTGATGGACGGCCGGGTGGTCCGGCGGAGCGATTCATCCGCCGGACCACCGCCTTTCCTCTCGACCGGAAATGCCACCTGGCGTCGAATCCGTCAGCCCACCGGTTCGGGTTGGCCGGCCCCGATCCGGTGCCAGCGGTTGCCGTCGTGATCGGTGAAGGTGAGGTCCACCAGAACGGTGTCCGCCGGGCGTAGCCGATGCTCCGCCGCGACGGTGACGAAGAGGTCGTGCACGTCACGGCCGGGAATCCGACGCACCTGCTCCTCGACCTTCCCCGCCTACCGCATCGTGCAGGCGCAGTGGGCCGTAACGGCGGATACTCCGGCGATGACCCTGCCACCGCCGCAGCTAGCCGACTGCTAGCCAAGAACAGACGTGGCGTCCAGCCCGCGCCGATCTTGCAGTTTCTGTCGCCGAAAAGCGTGGAATGCTCTTTAAGTCGGGACAGAAAGTGCAAGATCGCGGCATTGGGGGGACCCGGGCGACCAATGCCCGAGGGAGCAGTCGATCCGCACTGATTAGTGCCGGTTCAGTCGTCGAAGCGTCTTTCCCAGATCGGTGCCTGAGTGTCGTAGCTGCGCACCAGTCCTCCACGGGCCGCCAGCGTCTGCTCCGCAGCCCTTAGCCAGTCGAGGTAGAAGTCAGTGAAGGTCACGTGCATGCCGTCCTGGTGGCGCAGAGGCACGATCACGTCGCTCGAGGCGCGCCGATCGAACCAGATGTTGCCGCGTTCGGTGCCGGAGACGACAAGCAGCGTGTAGAAGCCGCATCCGTTGTCGCTGAGATATACCACCCCAGTGGTCTGTGCCCGCTCAAGGTCGTTGCTGCGCCGGTTCCACGCTGCCCAGCCGGCCTCGTCTGAGAGCTGCGGCTTCATAGCTTCGAGCTCGTCCCACTGACCTTCGTGCGAGTCCTGGTCGGGAAACGGCGTCGTCAGAGCCCCATGGTCCGTCTCCTGGTCGTCCTCCCATGCCCAGCAGCCGGAGCTGCGCGATAACCGGCGGAGGTTTACCGGCCCGATCCCGCCGGAGTCGACATGCAGCAGGAACTCCCGGTATCCGCCGGGCAAGGTGACACCGAACTGCTGCTCCGCGTCGGTGAGTTCGCTGTCGGTCAGAGGAGCCGGCGGGCGATGACCGGGCAAGAGGCGGGAACCGGATCGGTCCGTCAGGGCACTACGCACCCGAAGTGTGCGGCTTCGTACCGCATCCCAGTCTGTCTCCACGTCCGGTCCGCTTCGCTCTGCCTACAGGCCAAGCGGGACGGGTTGGGTTGGTGCTCCGTCAGCGATCAATGCGGCCAACGGCGTGGCGAGGTCTCGGGGCGAGAACAGTTCCGGACCGCGGTGTTCGCTGATCTCCGACAGCGACCACCAACGCCAGCCGATGACGTGCTCGGCGGCGAGTTCCTCATCGCTCATCGAACCGCGCGGCGTGAACGAGGCGGTCCGAACGAGGAAGTAGTCGTTCACGATGCCATCGTGACCGGGTGCGAACCCAGCGGCGACTATCTCCTGGCGCCAGACCTGAGGCGGGTCGGCATCGAGAGCAAGGCCGACCTCTTCGCGCAGCTCTCGCCGCAGGGCGGCCAGTGGCGTCTCGCCGTCTTCGACGCCACCCCCGGGAGTGATCCACACGACGATCGTGCCTGCGGGATCGGGAATGGCGAGTCGTAGCAGCAGAACACGGTCGTCCTCATCGACGACGACCGCACGCGCCGATCGCCGCAGGTTCACCGTCGACATCAGGACACCCTACGGGTCAACGATCACCGTCGACGCCCAGCTCGACGCTGCGCCCTGATGTGGCTGTTCGGCCGTGCTCACACACAGAATCAGCGGCCGAGGCGGCACGGTAGGCACTCGCGGCCCACGGCCGGCGACGGCGTCCGCGAGGGGCGCTGCCAGGTCGCCGCTGTAGGTACCGTGCGGAAATGACAAGGAGCGAGCGAATCGCGGACCAGTTGGACCGGCACTGGCACAAGAACCTGCGGCCGCGGCTGCACGGTCTTGCCGATGAGGAGTACTTCTGGGAGCCGGTGCGTGGCTGTTGGAGCATCCGCCCACGTGGCACGTCGGCCGCACCGATGTCGGCGGGTTCCGGGAAATGGACGATGGACTTCGCGTCCCCTGACCCGGTGCCGGCGCCGGTGACCACGATTGCCTGGCGGCTGGCGCACATCATCGTCTCCTGCTTGGGCTATCGGGTCGGATGGCACTTCGGCGGCCAGGACGTCGACTCTCAGACGTTCGCCTACGCGGGGACCGCTGACGAGGCGCTGAGACAGCTCGATGAGACGTACGGGAGGTGGAACGCGGGGGTCCGTGAACTCTCCGACGCCGACCTGGAGAATCCGCCCACCGTGGGTCCCGAGCGGTTTCCCATGGAAGGCATCGTCCTGCACGTCAACAGGGAACTGATCCATCACGGCGCCGAGATTTCCCTGCTGCGCGACCTCTACCGCTGGCAGGACGAAGCCGCACCGCGATCAATGAGTCGGCAAGCGGCACCGAGCCTCGTAGCGTTCCCGGAATGAGCAGGAGCGACGAGCGTGACATGGTCCGACGCGGGTACGACGCACTCTCGTACCACTATCGATCGGACGACGCTGACGACGGCCAGTACGCTCCCTGGCTCGCCGGCTTACACCAGCGCCTACCTGCCTCAGCAGCAATCCTCGACCTCGGATGCGGCTGTGGGGGTGCCGGTCGCCCGCTCCCTCGCCAATGCTGGACACCGCGTCACAGGCGTTGACATCAGTGAGGTGCAGATTGAGCGGGCACGCCCTCTTCTGGGCACAGCGCTACAGGGCTGACCTGGTCCGAGCCGGAGGTCAAGTGCCGTGACGCTTCTACTTCCAGCGGAAGTGCACGAAGAGGCGGCCGAAGTTCTTCGAGTCCTTCTCGACCCGGTGGTAGAGCTGCTTGACGTCCTTCTGGTCGAGGAACCGCAGCACCCGCTTCTTGAGCTGGCCGGACCCCTTGCCGGGGATGATCTCGACGAGGGTGGCCTTCTTCGCCACCGCCTCGTCCATGATCCCGCGCAACGCCCGGTCGATGTCCTGGCCCTTGTTGAAGATCTCGTGCAGGTCCAGCTTGAGCTTCATGCCGCAGCCCCCGGCCGGTCAGGTCCCATGTCCGCCATCCTAGGCGCGGCCGCCGGCCCGCCAATCGGGCGACGGAAGGGGCGGCCCCGAAGGACCGCCCCTGTCATGGAACTGCGCACCGTCAGCGCCTGCCGCCCACACGGGTCTCCACCCGCTCCAGCGCGGTCCGGTAGTCGTCGTTGGCCGCGTACATCGCGGCGGCGATCCGCAGGTGCCGCAGCGCGTCGGTGTGTCGGTTGAGCCGCTCCAGCGTCCGGCCGAGCACGTGGTGCGCGTAGTGGTCGCTCGGGTCCCGTTCGACAAGCTCGCGCAGATGCTCCTCGGCCCGGTTGAGCTGGGCCGACTGGAAGTACGCCCGGGCCAGCAGTTGCCGGACCGCCGCGTTGCCGGGTTCGGCGTCGATGATCGGCTCCAGCAGTCGAGCTGCCCCGCTGGGGTCACCGGTTTCGAAGAACATGGTCGCCCGCCGGTAGTCCGCCAGAAGATCCATCTGCCACCTCCTCGGGTCGCACCGTCACCTGTTCCGACGCTGGCACAACACCGAGAGTTTGGCGACTGTTCCCGGGGTCGAGATCGGGTCAGTTCCGGCCGGCCGACGGGCACCGAAGGGTCAGGTGCGGGCGTCCCGGCGTCCGGCGGAAAGTTCCCAGGCGCGGACACCGCCGACGATTCCGGCGGTGTTGGGCACCACCACCACGTCGTCGCCCATCCGGGCCAGTTGCTCGGGCCGGATCAGTCGGGAGTTGCCCCCACCCAGGTAGAGCCGATCCCAGCGGAACACCGGGCGCAGCCCGTCCACCACCTGGCGGATCCGGCGGGACCAGAACGCGTCGCCGAGCCGCCGTCGTTCCGGCTCACCGACGTACGTGTCGTAGGTGGTGCCCCAGCGCACCGGCGCGTGCGACAACTCCAGGTGCGGTGCGAGCACACCGCCGTCGAAGAGCGCGCTGCCCAGCCCCGTCCCCAGGGTCAGCACCAGCTCGCAGCCGGTGCCGGCGACCACTCCGGCGCCGTGCACCTCGGCGTCGTTGAGCACCAGCGCCGGCACCCCGAACGCGTCGGCCAGCGCGCCGCGCGCGTCCCAGCCGGACCACTCGGCTTGCAGGTCCGGGTCGACCCGGCTGCGGGGGCCGTTGCGGGTCACGTAGTGCGGCGTGCTCACCACCACTCCGTGCCGGATCATCCCGGGTACGCCGACAGTGATCCGGTCCGCCGTTGGCAGGCGCCCGCCGAGATCCAGCAGGGTCTGGACGAACAGCGCGGGCGGCAACGGGTACGGGGTAGGCACCCGCAGCGGCCGGGCCCGCATCGTTCCCGCCTCGTCGAGCACGGACGCCTTGATGCCCCCGCCGCCACAGTCGATCGCCAGTGTGGTCACCACGTCGTTGAGTCTGCCCGCTGCCGGCCGGTCGTATGCGGGCGGCCGGATAGGCTGCCGTCCTGATGAGCGCCACGATGATCGTCAAGGACCTGGCCGCCGGGCACGGCGACCGCCCGCTCTTCGCCGGATTGGACCTGGTGGTCGCCCCCGGCGACGTGGTCGGGCTGGTCGGGCCGAACGGGGCCGGCAAGTCGACGCTGCTGCGTACCCTCGCCGGGTTGTTGCCGGTCGAGGCCGGCAGCGTGCGGCTCAGCCCGCCCACCGCGAGCGTCGGACACCTGCCGCAGGAGCCGGAACGGCGGCCGGGCGAGACGGTACGGGACTTCCTCGCACGCCGGACCGGGGTGACCGCCGCGCAGGCGGCGTTGGACGCGGCGACCGAGGCGCTGACCGCCGGGGCGGCGGGTGCCGACGACGCGTACGGCGACGCGCTGGAGCGCTGGCTCTCCCTCGGCGGCGCCGACCTGGACGAACGCGCCGAGCAGGTGAGCGCCGACCTGGGGCTCGCTGTCGACCTGGATCACCCGACGACCGGGCTCTCCGGCGGTCAGGCGGCTCGGGCCGGGCTCGCGTCGCTGCTGCTCAGCCGGTACGACGTGTTCCTGCTCGACGAGCCGACGAACGACCTGGACTTGGCGGGGTTGGAGCGGCTGGAGGAGTTCGTCACCGGCCTGCGGGCCGGCACGGTGCTGGTCAGCCACGACCGGGAGTTCCTCACCCGCACTGTGACCCGGGTCGTGGAGCTGGACCTGGCGCAGCAGCAGGTGCACCACTACGGCGGCGGCTACGCGGCCTACCTGGAGGAGCGCGAGGTGGCCCGCCGGCACGCCCGTGCGGACTTCGAGGAGTACGCCGACACCAAGGCCGGGCTGGAGGCTCGGGCCCGCACCCAGCGTGGGTGGATGGAGAAGGGCGTACGGAACGCCCGCCGCAAGGCCACCGACAACGACAAGATCGGTCGCAAGTTCCGCAGCGAGTCGAGCGAGAAGCAGGCCGCCAAGGCCAAGCAGACCGAACGGCTGATCGAACGGCTCGACGTCGTCGAGGAGCCCCGCAAGGAGTGGGAGCTGCGGATGGAGATCGCCGCCGCACCCCGCGCCGGCGCCGTCGTGGCCACGCTGCGCGGAGCCGTGGTACGCCGTGGCGGCTTCACCCTCGGCCCGGTCGACCTCCAGATCGACTGGGCGGACCGGGTCGCTGTGACCGGGGCGAACGGCTCGGGCAAGTCCACCCTGTTGGCCGCGCTGCTGGGCCGACTGCCGCTGGACGCCGGCACCGCCTCGCTCGGGCCCGGCGTGGTGGTCGGCGAGGTGGACCAGGCCCGCGGGCTGTTCCTCGGCGACGTGCCGCTGATCGACGCGTTCGAGGCGGCCGTACCCCACCTGTCGCCGGCGGACGCGCGGACCCTGCTGGCCAAGTTCGGCCTGCGGGCTGCGCACGTGCCCCGACCGGCGGCCACCCTCTCCCCCGGTGAGCGGACCCGGGCCGCGCTGGCCCTGCTCCAGGGCCGTGGGGTCAACCTGCTGGTGTTGGACGAGCCCACCAACCACCTGGACCTGCCCGCCATCGAGCAGCTCGAATCGGCGCTGGCCAGCTACCCCGGAACGCTGCTGCTGGTCACCCACGACCGGCGGATGCTGGCCGCCATCGAGACCAACAGGCGACTGCGGGTCGACGCCGGGCGGATCGCCGAGGATTGATCCGTGCCCGCGGGCCGGCGCGGGGTGAGAATGACGCCATGCTCAAGTGGGAGTACGCCCTGCTGGTCCGCCGCCGCCAGGCTGCGACAAACGACCTCGGCTGGGAGGTCGTCTTCGTCTGGTACGGGCCGGACGGCTCGATGGTCGACGTGACGCCGTACGGCGACACTTCGCTGGCCCACCTGAACCGGGCCGGCGACCAGGGCTGGGAGTTGGTCGCGATGAGCGAGGACCCGTCCCTGCCCGGCAACCACGAACTGCACCGCTACCACCTCAAGCGGCCGAAGCCCGCCGACCCGCCGCCTCGCCAGCGGATGCGCGGGGGCCGCCGCACCCTCTCCGGCTGACCCGACCGCGCCGGGCCGACTGCTGTGGCATGAGCCGAGTCGGTCGTTCGCGGCTCGCCCGTGCGCGGGCGGAGCCGATGTGTGCGTTGAGCGTGATGCCACAGAGTCATCGTGATGCCTGTGTGGCATCAGGATGACTGCGGTCCTGCCCCGAATCCTGCGACACCCCCATCGCTGGGCCACGCCCGAGTCGGCAACGAGGTGGACGAGCGGGGCATACCGGGCGCGATTGCGGGTATCGCGCGGCGGGAGGTGGCCCGAATGGTCGCTTTGGCACAGACTCCGCCCTCGGCCGACCGGCTGCGGGCGATAGACGATTTCCTCGCCCAGGCGTGGGCGGACCAGGTCCGCCACGATGATCGGTTGCGGGACCTGGCGGTCGAGGTGCGGTTCGACCGGGGGGTGGCCCATCTGAGCGGAGAGGTGGCCGAGCCCGGCCAGTTACGGCTGGCGCGGGACCTGGTGGGGCGGCTGGCGGGTGTCTACGGCATCTGGTGCCGGGTCGGCATCGGCGGGCGGGCACCGGTGGTGGTGGACCTCGGTTGTGGGCCGACCAAGCAGTGGTCGAGCAACCTGGGGCTGGACATCTATCCGGCGCCCGGCGTGGATGCCGTGGCGGACCTGTCCGGCTCGCTACCGCTCGCCGACAACTCGGTGGACGTCCTCTTCGCGGTGCACATCCTGGAGCACCTGATCGACTTCCTGCCGCTGGTCGACGAGTGTCATCGGGTGCTCCGCCCCGGTGGGGTGCTGCACGTGATGAGCCCCTGGTGGGGGCATGTGAACGCGGTGGCCGACCCTACCCACGTCCGGCTGATGGACGTGCAGACGTTCAAGGGGATCTGCCAGCTCCGGCCACCGGGCACGCCGCGCTGGTACCCGTTGCACGCGGGCTGCGACGGCGCCTCGATCTTCGCCGACCTGACGCCCCTCCCCCCGGACGCCGACCCGGCACCGCCGTCCCACCTGGCCCGCTTCTTCGACTAGCGGGTCCCTGTGGACTCGCGCAGTTCCAGGCGGTAGGGGGCGCGGAGTTCCCGGGCGGGGACTGTGGGGTCACCGTCAAGGCGGTTGGCGAGGAGTTGGACGGCCAGGCGGGCGATCTGCTCCTTGTCCGGGGCGACGGTGCTCAGGGTCGGGGTGGCGAACCTGCCGTCCTCGATGTCGTCGAAGCCGACTACCGCCACGTCCTCGGGCACCCGCAGGCCGGCCTCGTGCAGCGCGCGCAGGGCACCGAGGGCCAGCGTGTCGTTGAAGCAGAAGACGGCGTCGGGGCGTACCCCGGAGGTGAGCAGGCCCCGCATCGCGGCCGCGCCGTCGGCGCGGTGCCAGGCCGGCGCGGACGCCACCAGGGCCTGGTCGTAATCGAGGCCGGCGGCGCGCAGCGCGTCGCGATAGCCGGCCAGGCGCAGCCGGGCGCTGGCGCCCTCGTCGGTGCGCTGCGCGCCGACGGCAGCGATCCGGCGGCGACCCAGCTGGATCAGGTGGCCGGTGATCTCCCGGGCCGCTGCCACGTTGTCGATCACCACCCGATCTGCCGGGCAGTGTTCGATCCGCTCGCCCAGCAGAACCATCGGGGTGCCGTCCAGACCGGCCAGGTCCGCAGCGGTGAGCGCCGACGGACTGAGGATGAGCCCGTCGATCAGGTGGTCAGTGATACCGGAGGCGAGCACCCGTTCCTGGTCACGCCGGCCGCCGGTCTGGTCGATCAGCACCGTCCAGCCATGCTCGGCGGCTGCGGTGACCACGTGACGGGCCAGTTCGGCGAAGTACGGGATGTCCAGTTCCGGAACCGCCAGCGCGATCACGCCGGTGCGTCCCTTGCGGAGGTGACGGGCGGAGAGGTTGGGTCGGTAGTTGAGTTCGACTATCGCCTCCTCGACCCGGGCCCGGGTGTCCGGTCGCACGTGCACGTGGCCGTTCACGACGTTGGAGACGGTCTTGACGGAGACGCCGGCCCGTTCGGCCACGTCCTTGAGTCTGTGTCGCACGCCGCAACCTCCCCGAGGTGACGGGCGCACCATACCGTCAGCCACCCTCCTGCACGGCGGGCTCGTGCTGGGCCAGCCGGTTGCGGCGGTGGCCGTAGCCGAAGTAGATCACCGCGCCGAGCAGCATCCAGGCCAGGAACCGCAGCCAGGTCTCCACCGACAGGTTGAGCATCAGGTAGAAGCAGGCCAACGCCGAGACGATCGGCAGCACCGGTGAGAACGGCACCCGGAACGGCCGCTCCAGGTCGGGCCGCTTGCGGCGCAGGATCGGCACCGCCACCGACACGAGGACGAACGCGCAGAGCGCGCCGATGCTGACCAGATCGGCCAGCGCGGACAGCGGCAGGAAGCCGGCCAGCAGCGCGACCGCCACCGTCATGATCGCCGAGATCCGGTACGGGGTGCCCCAGCGCGGGTGCACCTTCGCGATCGAGGGCGGGATCAAACCGTCCCGGGCGATGGCGAAGCCGATCCGGCCCATCGCCACCAGGTCGACCAGGATGACGCTGGTCAGGCCCGCGACCGCGGCGATGGAGACCAGCACGGCGGCCCAGCCCGCGCCGACCGACTCGAAGGCCGACGCGATCGGGGCGCCCCGGTCGATCTCGGTGTACGGCACCATCCCGACCACCACCAGCGAGACGCCGATGTAGAGCACCGTGGAGATCAGCAAGGTGCCGAGCAGACCCAGGGTGAGGTCCCGCTTGGGCTTCCTCGTCTCCTCGCCCAGGTTGGCAACGGCCTCGAAGCCGGTGTACGCGAAGAAGACCACCGCGGCGGCGCTGAGCACCCCGACGAAGCCGAAGACCGACGGCTCCAGTCCGAAGAGCGCCTGCGTGACAGGCTGCTTGATGCCGTCGTCGCCGCTACCGGCGGGCTCGGCCGGCGGGATGAACGGGGTGAGGTTGGCGGCCTTGACGAAGAACAGCCCGGCCACCACCACGAAGACGCAGATGGCCACCTTGACCAGCACCAGCAGGTTGGTGATCCGGGCGGATTCCCGGATGCCGACGATCGCCACGATGCCGAGGATCAGCACGATGGCGATGGCGCCCACGTTGACGGTGCTGCCCTCCTCGCCGAACCACCGGGTCGGCAGGTCGAGCAGTTCGGCGAGGTAGCCGGACCAGCCTCGGGCCACCACCGCGGCGCCGAGCGCGAACTCCAGCAGCAGGTCCCAGCCGATGATCCAGGCGACGATCTCGCCCATCGTGGCGTACGCGTAGGTGTAGGCGCTGCCGGCGGTCGGCACGCTGGAGGCCAGCTCGGCGTAGCAGAGGGCGGCGAGCAGGGCGACCACCCCGGCGATGGCGAAGGAGATCACCACGCCCGGCCCGGCGCTGTCCCGAGCCTCGATCCCGGTGAGGGTGAAGATGCCGGTGCCGATCACGATGCCGATGCCGAAGCCGGTGAGGTCGACAGCGCCGAGCCGTCGCTTCAGCCCGAGCTGGCCGTCGCTGCCGTCCGCCTCACCTTGGGCTATCACGTCCTTGATTGGTTTTGTGCGCAGCACGGACACCCGGTCACCCCTCCCACCGTGCGACCACCTCCGTGGCGGCCGGTGATCGCCGTTGCTACCCACCGGCGCGATTGGTCAACCACGAACTCTTGCGGCGATGGCCAGATTGTGAAAATTTCCTACCAGCAACGCGGACATCGACGGCGAATCTTGCCGCACACCGCGCGAACCATCCGGGAGCCCCAACGAAGGGACACACCGCATGAAAGCCACCCGACTCGGAGTCGCCGGGCTGGTCGCAGCCCTGCTCGGCACGTTCGTCACCACCACCCCCGCGAGCGCCGTACCCAGCGCGGCCGACACCACCACCGCCACCTGCGCCACCGACCCGGCCACTCCGAAACGGCAGTTCCGGGCCATGTGGATCTCCTCGGTGGTCAACATCGACTGGCCCAGCAAGGCGTCCCAGACCAGCCCGGACCGGGTCGCGGCCCAGCAGGCCGAGTACCGCGAACTGCTCGACCTTGCCGGGCGACTGCACCACAACGCGGTCGTGGTGCAGGTCCGGCCCACCGCCGACGCGCTCTGGCCCTCGCCGTACGAGCCCTGGTCGGAATACCTGACCGGGGTACGCGGCCAGGACCCGGGCTGGGACCCGCTGGCCTTCCTGGTCGACGAGTCGCACAAGCGGAACCTGGAGTTCCACGCCTGGTTCAACCCGTACCGCGTCTCCATGCCGGCCCCCGGTGGCGCCGGCGCAGACCTGACCCAGCTCGCCCCCGGCCACCCGGCCCAGCAGCACCCCGACTGGACCTTCGCCTACCCACCGGCCGGCGTGGCTGGCAGTCGGCTCTACTACAACCCCGGAATCCCCGAGGTCCGCGAGTTCGTCCAGACCGCCATGATGGACGCCGTCAAGCGGTACGACATCGACGGCGTCCACTTCGACGACTACTTCTACCCCTACCCCAGCGGCACGTACCAGGTGCCTGACGACGCGACCTTCGCGGCCCACAACCGGGGCTTCACCGACCGGGCCGACTGGCGGCGGGACAACATCAACCTGCTGATCCAGGAGATGAACGGCAAGATCAAGGCGGCGAAGCCGTGGGTGAAGTTCGGCGTCAGCCCGTTCGGCATCTGGCGCAACAAGACCGCCGACCCGCTCGGTTCGGACACCACCGGCAGCCAGTCGTACGACATCATCTCCGCCGACACCCGCAAGTGGATCAAGCAGGAGTGGGTCGACTACGTGGTGCCGCAGCTCTACTGGTACATCGGCCAGTACCCGGCCGCCGACTACGCGCGCCTCGTGCCGTGGTGGGCCGAGACGGTGCGCGGCACCCGCGTGCAGCTCTACATCGGCCAGGCCGACTACAAGAGCGGTGACCCGGCGTACGGGCCGTACTGGCAGAACCCGCGTGAGCTGTCCGACCACCTGACGCTCAACCGGTCGTACCCGGAGGTGCAGGGCAACGTGCACTTCTCAGCGGTGCAGGTGCGGGCCAACCGGCTCGGCGCCACCGACATCTACGCGGGCGAGCACTACTCCCGGCCGGCGCTGGTGCCGACCATGCCCCACCTGCCGGCCCGGCCGCTGCTCTTCCCAGTGATCAGCAAGGCGACCCGGCAGGCAGACGGGGTCCGGCTGACCTGGCGGCAACCCGCCGACGGCGTCGGCCCGCTCGGCACCGCCACCTCGTACGCGATCTACCGGTTCGACGGCACCACGCTGCCCGGCCGGTGTGCCACTGCCGACGCCGCGCACCTGGTCGACACCGTCCGCGCCACGCCCGGCAACGCCCAGTCCTGGGTGGACACCTCGGCCGAGCCCGGTCGGCGCTACACCTACCAGCTGACAGCCGTGGACCGGTCGGCGAACGAGAGCCCCGCCAGCCCGCCGGCATTCGTCAGGCGCTGATCGCCCCTCTGAATGCCCCGGACGCCTCGCGCGTCCGGGGCATTCGTCTGTTTCAACGTATGTCACCAATAGTTGGCGATGTGCATACCGCCTAGTTGATCAGCTGATCGACACTCATCGACATCCGGTAACCCGCCGGTAACTTCCGTCCCACCCGCTCACCCCCGCGGAGGTAAACCGTGCCCCGACGTCTCGCCACCCTGCTCGCCTCGGGCGCGTTAGCGCTGCTCGCCACCCTCGCCATCGCCTCACCCGCCGCCGCCGTGACCCCCGCCCAACGGCTCTCCGTGCTGTCCAGCTGGACCCAGACCAGCGCGTCCAGCTACAACTCGTGGAACAGCGCCCGGGTCAACCGGGCACCCTGGGCCGAGTACAACTTCAACTGGTCCACCGACTACTGCTCGTCCAGCCCGGACAACCCGCTCGGCTTCACCTTCAACCTGGGCTGCTACCGGCACGACTTCGGCTACCGCAACTACAAGGCGGTCGGCCAGTTCTCCGCCAACAAGTCCCGCCTCGACAGCGCCTTCTACGAGGACCTGAAGCGCGTCTGCACCACGTACAACTCCGTCGTCCGGCCGGCCTGCTACAGCCTGGCCTGGACCTACTACCAGGCGGTCAGCATCTTCGGTTCGGTAGCGGCCGTCCAGCAGGCCGACATCGACCGCGCCGCCCGAATGAAGGCCCAGGCCGAAGCCAACGCCGCAACCCACTAACCCCACCCCCACCCACCCCCACCCACCCCCACCCCCACCCCCACCACCCGCGTTGATCAAGAGGTTTCGGTCACCGGAAGCGCGTTTCCTGACGCAAACCTCTTGATCAACAAGGGTGGGGGTGGGAGGGCAGGGTGGGGGGGCGGAGATGGGGTTAGGCGCGTTCGGTTCTGGTGGCTGGGTGGCGGTCGGGGTCGGCGGGAAGGCGGGGGGTTGGTTGGGACAGGCCGGTGCTGAAGCGGGTCGAGTCCGCTGCCAGGTCCGGGTGTTCCACGTCGAGTGCCAGCGCCGCGGCCTCGTCCAGCCCCAACTCCGCACCCTCGCCGTACGCGTCGTCGAAGGCCGCGTCGCCCAGCACCGCGCGCAACTCCCCCTGCTGCTCGGCCCAGTAACCGCCGAAGATGCCGGGGGTGGCACGCATGCTCGCGCGGGTTGCCTGCGCTGCCCCGAACAGGCGGGCGGCGGTCAGCCGCTCCCCGCCGATCGCGCAGCGCACCGCTACCGCGTTCAAGGTGTCGCACGCCCGGCCGTGGTAGCCGTGGCCCATCCGGGAGCGCAGCGCCACCAACAGATGCTCATGTGCGGCGATCACGTCGCCGCGGGCCAGCGCGACCATGCCGAGCAGCATGTCCACCGAACGTCGGCCCCGCTCCACGGGCCGGGCCGCCTCCACCGGACGTACCGCGCCCAGCAGCTCCGCAGCCTCCTCCAGGGCGCCCCGCCGCCAGAGCAACTCGGCCAGGCTGAAGACCGCGAACAGCGCCTCGCCGACCACGTCCTGCCCGTGCGCCCAGTCGATGACCTCCCGACACACCCGCTCGGCCTCGACGAACTGCCCCATGTCGACAAGCGGCGCGGCCCTGCCGGCGAGCACCCGGGCCAGCAAGCCGGCGTCGCCGGCCTGCCGGGCCGCTGCCTCAGCCCGCTGGGAGTAGCGCAGCTCCTCGGCGAACTCGCCGTCGGCGCTGGCATGCAGCGAATGCATGTGGTACGCCGCCGCCAGCTCCGCCTCCGGGATCCGCTCCCCCGTCTCCGCGATCCGTCCGTACAGCCGGAACAGCCACAGCCGCCCCTCGCGGGCCAGGCCCCGCTCCAGCCACCACTGGTCCAGCCCACCCGCCAGACCGAGGCCGGCACGGGCGTTGCCTCCGGTGGCGCACCACCGCAGCGCGGCGCGCAGCTCACCGGCCAGTGGATCGAGGGCATACAGCGACAGCGTCACCGGCCTGCCGTCCTGGCCCAGGTGGGCCCGGTCCAACGCGTGCGCCGACCAGGCCACGTGCCGGTCCCGAGCGGCCTGCTCCTCGCCCGCCTCGGCCAAACGTCGCGCCGCGTACGCCCGGATGGGGTCGAGCATCCGGTAGGTGCTGCCGGCGGCACGCGGCTCGGCCAACACCATCGACTTGTCCACCAGGACCGAGAGCGGGTCCAGCGGATCGTCGCCCAGCAGCCATTCCACCGTCGCCAGATCCACCGGGCCGGCGAAGACCGCCAGCCACCGCAGCAGGCGGGCCGCCCGGGGCCCCAGCGTTCGGTAGGACCAGGTGACTGTGGCCTGCATGGTCAGATGCCGTTCGGTGGCCGAGCGCTGCACCGCCCGACTCGCCGGGGTGGGAGGTGACGCTCCGGCCGCCGCGGCGACCAGGTCCACGGTGTCCTGCTGGTTGCCGGACCAGCCGCGCTCCACCGGCGGCGGATCCGGGTCCTCCCGGCCGGCGTCCAGGGTGCCGAGGACGTCGTCCAGCCGCTCGGCGAGCTGACCGACGGAGAGCACCCGCAGCCGGGCGGCGGCCAACTCGATGGCGAGCGGCAGACCATCCAACCGCTGCACGACCCGACGCAGGTCGGCGGACTCGGCCGGGTCGGGCTGCCGACCACCGCGCGCCGCCGCCGTACGGTCCAGCAGCAGCGCCACCGCATCGCTCTCCGCACCGTCCGCGCGCGGGTCGACCGAGAGCGGCGGAATCCGCCACACCACCTCGCCGGGCAGGCTGAACGACTCACGACTGGTCGCCAGCACCCGTACGCCGCTCCCGCCGGACAGCAGCCGCGCTATCACCTCGGCGCAGGCGGCCGGTTGAGTGTCGCAGGTGTCCAGTACGACAAGCATCCGACGGCCGGCCGCGTACTCGACGAGGGTGTCCAGCATCGGTCGACCGGGCTCGGGACGCAGGCCGAGCACTGCGGCGATGGCGAACGCCACCAGCCCCGGGTCGGTCACCGAGGCGATGTCGACGAACCAGACCCCGTCCGGGTGCGCCTCGACAACTCCGCTGGCCAACTCCACGGCGAGCCGGGTCTTGCCCGCGCCGCCGGCGCCCAGCACTGTGACCAAGCGGTGCTGACGCACCAGCAGGCCCAGCTCGATGCGCTCGGCCTGCCGGCCGACGAACGAGGTCACCTGGGTGGGCAGGTTGTGCGCCACCGCGTCGGCGGTACGGGGCCGGGGGAACTGTCGCTCCAGACCCGGCGCGACCAGTTGGAACAGCCGTTCCCGGTCGTCGAAGCCGCGCAGGCGGTGCAGGCCCAGGTCGAGCAGGGTCGCCCCCGGCGGCATCGGCTCGGCCCGACGTGCTGTGGACGCCGTACAGAGCACCTGTCCGCCGTGCGCGGCGGCCGCCACCCGGGCGGCCCGGTGCACCTCGGGGCTGGCGTACTCGCCGTCGCGTGGCTCGGCATAGCCGGTGTGCAGACCCATCCGCACCCGGGGTGTGGCCTCTGGGGTGGGCCAGTCGTGGCTGGACAGCGCCCGCTGGGCGGTCAGGCACGCGGTCATCGCCGCTGTCGCTTCCTCGAAGGCCAGGAAGAACGAGTCGCCCTCGGTCAGCAGCTCCGCGCCGCCCGTGCTGGCCAGCGTACGGCGCAGCAGCCGTCGATGCTCGGCGAGCACCGGACGGTAGTCGGGGCCGAGCAGTTGAGCCAGTCGGGTCGAGCCCTCAATATCGGTGAATACGAAGGTCACCCAACCGCTCGGGAGCTGGATCCGTGGCGACATGCGAGGAACCTCCGCCCGTGACGTCGGGTTCATGCTGCCTGAGTCCGAACGATCACACATCGTGAGAACGGCCGGGCAAGTGCCGCCTCAACGTGCCACTCGGACCCGCTCCCGGCAAGGCCGGCCCACCAGGCGGCGGCGAATTGGCCCGATCAGCAGCCGCAGGCGCCGCCGCAGCAGCCACCAGCGGCGGGTGCCGGGGCGCCACCGGCACCACCGCTGCGGCCGGTGACAGCGACCGCGGAAAGAAGCTTGACCGTGTCGGCGTGTCCCTGGGGGCAGCTGGCCGGCTCACCGGCCGCCGCCATCGAACGGTTGACCTCGAAGGTGTCGCCGCAGGCGCGGCAGCGGAACTCGTACCGGGGCATGCCACCCAGGGTACGTGGATCTGACGGTTCGCGGAGCATGGGTGATACTCGACAGGTGGTGGACGGCGAGGACGACACGCGTGTGCAACCGTTACGACCGGCCGCGCCGCTGGACGGGCCGCTCGAAGGCTCAGGGGCCGCGCCCGACCCGGTGCGCAAGGTGCCCCGCCCCCGCCGCCCCTGGCTGAGCGGGCGTTCCGCGGCTGCGCCGAGCACGCCACCGGCCAGCACGCCAGCGGCCAGCACGCCGGCTCCGCCAGCGGCCAAGCCCGCCGCGCCCGACTCCGCCGGGTCCGAACCGGACGCGCGCACCACCGGCACGAAAATCCCAGCCGAACCCGTCCCGACCGCAAGCCCAGCAGCCGCCCTCCCGGCCGCGGCAGCCAAGGCCGAGACCGGTAAGGCCGAGACCGGTAAGGCCGAGGACCTCAAGGCCGACGCTGCGAAACCCGAGGACCAGAAAGCCGACACCCCCAAGGCCGAGGACGCGAAAGCCGACGCCGCGAAAGCCGGGGACCCCAAGGCGGACGGCGCGTCGAGCGCCGACACGCCCGCCGACGACGCGAAGACCGGTACCGCGGATCCGGCGAAGACCACTGTGGATGAGATCCCGGTCGTGTCGGCGTCCGACCCGGCCCGCCGACGGCGGGTGCAGTTCGCGCACGCGGTACGGCTGCCCCCGCGCCGGGCAGCGGCCGCCGCGGCTCGGGCGACCCGCGCCTGGGCGCGCCGGCCGAGTGGTCGGTTGACCCTGCCCGGCGTCTTCCTGCTGGCGCTGGTGGCCGCGACCGCCGCGGCGGGAGCGCTACTCGTACCGGCCGCGATCCGCTCACCGCGCCCAGTGGCTGTCGACGCCTCGGCCGCGCCGAGCGGTGTCGCAGCACCGGGGATGCCGTCCGGCCTGCCGACCAGCCCACTGCCCACCGGCCCGCTGCCGACCCTCCCGCTGCCCTCCGGCGGGTTGCCCGGCAACGGGCTGCCGACCGGGTCGGTGATCGGTGGCCGACCGTCGGACGCCCTGGCCGGTTGGGCGCAGCAGGTCGGCGCCAAGGTCGATGTCCCGGCGGTCGCCATGCAGGCGTACGGCTACGCCGAGCTGGTGCTCTCCCAGACCAACCGCAGCTGTGCGCTGAGCTGGACCACGCTGGCCGCGATCGGAAAGGTCGAATCGGATCACGGCTCGACCAACGGGGCGCGGTTGGGGCAGGACGGCAAAGCGGTGCCCAATATCTTCGGGCTGCCGCTGGACGGGAAGGAGGGCCGGATGCGGATCATCGACACCGACCGTGGGGCACTCGACGGAGACGCCGCCCTCGACCGCGCCATCGGGCCGATGCAGTTCATCCCGACCACCTGGCAGGAGATCGGCGCGGACGCGGACAACGACGGCCGCAAGGACCCGCACGACCTGGACGACGCGGCCCTGGCAGCGGGAAACTACCTCTGCAAGGGGGGTCGCAACCTGAGCATTGCGGGCGACTGGTGGAACGCGATCCTCTCCTACAACGACGTACGGCGGTACGCCCAGGACGTCTACGACACCGCGAACCGGTACGGACGGGCCAGTCGGTCGTGAAGTGATCGTCTCGATACGTTGGAGAACTGGACACTTCCCCCGGGCCTCTGTTAGCGGCAAGCTAGACGGGTGATGGTGCGCGAGTGGGACCCCAGGACCGCGTCGTCCGCCGAGATCGCGTCGCTGTTGGCCACGCTGAACGCGGTCCTGGCGGCCGATCTGCCGCAGGATCCGCCCTGGCGGGAGGCTTCGCTGCGGGAGTACCTCGCCGAGGTGATGCCCGGCGAGCGGCGGATCTCCTGGATCGCCCAGGCCGAGCCGACCGCCCCGGGCGACACGGGCGCGGTGCTCGGCCAGGTGCACGTACTCCTTCTGGGTGACATCGGCGTGCTCGAGGTGCTGGTGCACCCGTCCGCCCGGCGCACCGGCCTCGGCCGTGACCTGGTGCTGCGTGCCGCGCGTCGGGTCTACCAGGAGGGCTTCCGGTCGATCGGGGTCGAGGTCGTCGGCGACACGCCGGCTGTCGGGTTCTACGAGTCGCTCGGCTTCAACCGGGAGTACGTGGAGACGCGCAGCGTGCTCGACCTGACTGCGGTGGACTGGGCCGAGCTGGCCGAGATGGCCACCGGCATCGGGGCGGGCTACCAGCTGGAGTTCTTCCCGGGCGGGCCGCCGGACGACCTGATCGAGGCGTACGCGCGGGCGAAGGCCGAGGTGCGCGACGTCGACGACGGCGAGCTGCGACCCAGCTCCTACGACCCGGAGCGGCTGCGGGACAGCCTCGACACGCTGCACCGGCGGGGCATGAAGCCCTACATCGTGCTCGCCCGCCACGAGCAGAGCGGCGAGGTGGCCGGTCTGACCGAGGTGGTGGTGCCGGCGCAGCACCCGACCCGCGCCGACCAGTACGACACGATCGTCGCGCAGGATCACCGGGGCTACGGCATCGATCGGGCGATCAAGGCCCGGATGCTGCTGGAGTTACGCTCCGCCGAGCCGGAGCTGATCGAGGTGCAGACCTGGAACGCGCAGGCCAACGAGGCGATGTTGAAGGTCAACGCGGAGCTGGGCTACCGCCCCGACCGGGACTGGTGCGAATACAGCGTCGACGTCGCTGAGCTGGTGCACCGCCTCGATCCGCCGCGCTGAGGAATTCACGAAACTGTCCATTAGGGGATGGACGGTGGACAGTCGCGCACCTTAACGTGCGTTGACCCCATCCACCCATCGTGGAGGCCCTATGCGCCCGCGCCGCTCAATCGCCGCGCTCGCGACCGCCACCGCCGCCGTGACAGTCACGGCGCTCGGCGTCGCACCCACCGCGGCCAGCGCCGCGCCCACCGACCTGTTCATCTCGGAGTACGTCGAGGGAACGTCGAACAACAAGGCGATCGAGCTGTTCAACGGCACGGGCGCCGCCGTCGACCTGGCGGCCGGTGGCTACCAGTTGCAGCTCTACTTCAACGGCGCCACCACGGCCACCACCATCGCCCTGGCCGGCAGCGTGGCGGCCGGCGACGCGTTCGTGTTCGCCAGCGCCTCGGCCGGGGCCGCCATCCTCGCCCAGGCCGACCAGACCACCGGGGCGAGCCTCTTCAACGGTGACGACGCGATAGTGCTGCGTCGGGGCACCACTGTGCTCGACTCGATCGGCCAGGTGGGCGTCGACCCGGGCACCGAGTGGGGATCCGGCGTCACCAGCACGGCGGACAACACGGTGCGCCGCCTGGCGAGCGTGGCCGCCGGTGACACCGACCCGTCGGACGCGTTCGACCCCGCCGCGCAGTGGGCCGGTTTCCCCGTCGACACGTTCGACGGGCTGGGCGCGCACACCGTGGACGGCGGTGGCCCGGTCGACGCACCGGCCACGCTGACCTGTGGCGGGCCGCTGGTCACCTCCGCCGGAACGGGCACGAGCCGCGAGGTGACCGCCGCCGATCCCGACGACACGATCGTCGACCTGGCGGTGACCGCGATCAGCCCGAGCCCGACGTCCGGCTCGATCACGCGCACCGCGTTCACCCCCGCCGACGGGGTGGGCGGCACCGCCCGCGCCACTGTCGGCGTGAGCTCCGACCTCGCCGCCGGGGCGTACACGGTCACCCTCACCACCACCGACGCGGGCGGTGGCACCGCGAGCTGCGCGCTGGCCGTGCAGGTGACCCGTGAGCTGACCGTCGGCGAGGTGCAGGGTCCGACCACCGACGCCGAGTCCGGTCCGGGCGACAGGTCACCGCTCGCACCGGCGAGCGGCAACGGCACGAGCAGCACCCTGTACGACGTGCGCGGCGTGATCACCCAGTTGACCCTGGCCCGCACCTCGGCCGGGGCGGAGCAGCACGGCTTCTTCCTGCAGAGCCGCGTTGGTGACACCGACGGCGACCCGACCAGCTCCGACGGCATCTTCGTGTTCATGGGCACGTTCACCTCGCTGATCGGCGGTTACGTGCCGACTGTCGGCGACGAGGTGGTGCTGCGGGCCCGGGTGTCGGAGTACTACAACTTCACCCAGCTCTCCGGCGCGTCGCTGGTCCGCCGGATCGGCGGTGGGCTGGTAGTGGACACCGCGGTCGCGGTGGCCGACGCGGTGCCACCGGCCGTGCTGACCGACGCGCAGCGCTTCTGGGAGCGGCACGAGGGGTCCCGGATGCGGGTACGCGCGGGCAGCGGCGCGGTGAGCGGCCGGGACGTCTTCTCCTCCACCGCCGACGCGGAGCTGTGGGTGGTCGACGGCGACGACCCGCTGCTGGACCGCGCCGACGCGTACTCCCGGCGGGTCTTCCGTGATTCGCACCCGCTGGACAACGACCCGACCCGCCGCTTCGACGACGGCAACGGTCAGCGGACGCTGCTCGGCAGCATGGGCGTGAAGGCCACCGCCGGGGACAGCGCCGCGCTGCTCCCGCCGGCGCACACCTTCGACACGCTGCGGGCGGACGCGGTGGGCGGGGTCTACTACTCGTTCGAGAAGTACGGCGTCCAGGTCGAGCGGGCGGAGTTCGCCGCCGGGGCCGACCCGTCGAAGAACAACCCGCCCAAGCCTGCCGACCGGTCGCAGGAGGTGGCAGTGGCCACCTACAACGTGGAGAACCTGTACGACTACCGCGACGACCCGTTCGACGGCTGCGACTTCGCCGGTAACGCCGGCTGCGTGGGGGTCACCCCGCCGTTCGACTACGTCCCGGGCAGTGAGGCGGAGTACCGCGAGCAACTGGCCGCGCTCGCCGACCAGATCGTCAAGGACCTGCACGCACCGGACCTGATCCTTGTGCAGGAGGCCGAGGACCAGGACATCTGCACGATCTCCGGGGCGGCGCTGAGCTGCGGCGACACGAACAACGCCGATGGCGCTCCGGACAGCATCCAGGAGTTGGCGCTCACTGTCGCGGCGGCCGGTGGGCCCGCGTACGCCGCCGCCTACGACCGGACCGGCGCGGACGCCCGCGGTATCACCGCGGCCTTCCTGTACCGCACGGACCGGGTGTCGCTGGCGGCCGCGACGGCTGCGGACCCGCTGTTGGGGTCGGCACCGACAGTCCAGTACCGGGCTGCGGGGCTGCCGGCGAACGCCGACGTGCAGAACCCGAAGGCCCTCAACGCTGTGTTGCCGGCGGATGTGGACACCTCGACCGGTCGGGACGGCAGCAACGTCTTCACCCGTGCCCCGCAGTTGGGCAAGTTCAGCGTGGCCGCCGCGCCCGGCTCGACCGAGCGGTTCACCCTGTACGCCCTCAGCAACCACTACTCCTCGGGCCCGGACAGCCGGGTCGGGCAGCGGCGGGAGCAGGCGCGTTACGGCGCGGCAATCGTCACAGCGATCGAGGCGGCCGACCAGACAGCCCGAGTGGTCTACGGCGGGGACCTGAACGTCTTCCCCCGCCCGGACGATCCGATCGCCACCGGTGACCAGCCCACGCCGTCGGACCAACTCGCCCCGCTCTACGAGGCGGGCCTGCACAACCTGTGGGACAACCTCGTCGCTGACGTGCCGGCCTCGGCCTACTCGTACAGCTTCGAGGGGCAGGCGCAGACTCTCGACCACCTGTTCGTCAACGACGCGTTCTACGGCGACCTGGTGCAGGTGCGGGCGGCGCACATCAACGCCGACTGGCCGGCGGAGTTCGCCGGTGACGGGTCGCGGGGTTCCAGTGACCACGACCCGCAGGTGGCGCGGTTCCGGTCCCGGGCGTCGTTGACAGTCGCCGACACGGCGGTGGCCGAGGGCAACCAGGGCACCCGGCAGCTGACCTTCACCGCCACCGTGTCTCGGCCGCTGTCCCAGTCGGTGCTTCTCTGCGCCGCCACCGTCGGCCTCACGGCGCAGGCGAGGTCGGACTTCGACCCGTACGCCGGCTGCAAGGTCTTGGCCGCCGGGCAGACGTCGGTGACGTTCCCGGTGTCGGTGCGCGGTGACCGCAAGCGGGAGGCGGACGAGAAGTTGACGCTGCTGGTGGCCGGTGTGCCCGGCCTGCGGCTGGCCGATCCACTGGCGACCGGAACGATCACCAACGACGACTGAGATTCGTCTCAACCACGCTCGACCCAGGATGTAGTGGCCTTCGTGGACCAGGGGGCCACTACATCCTTGTTTCAGCATGATCTTGCAGAGGACGTAACACGCTGCCGCCGCCGAGCCAATGAAGGGGTGTAAGGACGGCCAACGAGAGGACGGCCTGTGACTATCCCGAGCCCAGGCGGGGACGGCCTAGCAGCCATCGGCGCGGACCCCGAAGCGTTCGAGCGGTTCTACCGGCGGCACGTCGAGACGATCAGCCGGTTCGTCGCCCGTCGCGTTGACGACCCCCACACTGCCGCCGACCTCACGGCCGAGGTGTTCCTCGCGGTGATCGACAGCGCGACGAGTTACCGGCCGGAACGGGGCAGCGAGTTGGGCTGGCTCTTCGGGGTGGCTCGCAACGTCATAGCTGCCGAACATCGGCGGGCGACCCGACTCCTGCGGGCCAGCGGTCGCATAGCGGGACGACGGCTGCTCGACGCCGACGACATCGCCCGGATCGAGGAACGCATCGACGCCGAGGCGCTGGCCCGCCGCACCTACCAGGCGCTGCGCGGCCTACCGGAGCGCACTCGCGCCCTGCTGGAACTCGTCGCCGTCGACGGCCTCTCCGTGGCGGACGCCGCCGACGCGCTCGGCATCTCCCCGGTCGCCGCCCGGGTCCGTGTGCACAGGGCCCGCCGGGCGGTACGCCTCGCGCTCGCACAGTCCGAATCCGCACTCGTCTGATCGGAGGGATGATCACCATGACCCACACCCCACTGGGCAACTTCGAGGAACGACTCCTCGGCGAGTTGCGGGACCACGTCACGAACCAGACCTCCGCCCCGGCGCCGACCGCGCCTCCCGGTCGTGCAGCCCGCGGGGGCCCGCGGTGGCGTACGCCGGGCTGGCGCCTGGCCGGGGTCGGTGGGCTGGTCGCCCTGCTGACCATCGGCGGATTGGTGGTGCAGACGGTGGACGACGCTCCACCCACGGCGAGCGCGGCCGAGATCCTGACCGAGGCCGCGGATTCGGCCCGGCAGCAGCCAGATCTGGTGGCGCGTCCCGGCCAGTTCCTCTTCATCGAACTGCGACTCACCTGGCGGGATCGGCCGGATGCCGGCCCGTACACCGAGGAGCGGCTCCAGCGCTGGGTGCCGATCGGCGACGACCCCACCTGGCAGCAGCGGCGGAGGCTGGAGAGCCGCCCCGACGAGTGGCGGACAGACAACGTCTCGCACCTGGCGCCGCCGCCCGGCTACTTCCAGGGACTGCCCACCGAGCCGGAGAAGATGGCGCAGTACCTGCGGGATCACCCGATCCCACTGGATCTGCCCGCCGGCGCGGACCTGGAGGCCATCCGGAACGACCCTACGACGATCTTCGGCGACGGAATGTGGATGCTCGAGGGGTACGTGCCGCCACAGTCGCTCGGCGCGCTGTTCCAGGCCATGGCCCAGGTGCCCGGGGCCACAGTGTTGCCCGACGAAATTCGGGACGCGGCCGGCCGGCGGGGGGTGGCACTGCGGACGCCGGGCGTGTTCGGTGCCCACATCGACCTGATCTTCGACCGGGAGACCCACACCTACCTCGGCACCCGCCGTCTTATCGTGCGGAATGGCAAGGAGTCGCCCTACACGAGCACCGCCGTCACCCAGGTGGCGATCGTCGACCGCCCGGGGCAGCTGCCCTGATCACGGGCTCAGTAGTAATCGTGGACCGGTGGTGGGGGTGGCGCGCTGCGATGCTGCGCCACCCGTACCTCCCACTGGCTGCGTCGGCGTCGCGCCTCGCGATCTGCCGAACTGCGGTGGTAGGTCTCCGGAGGGCGGGCCAGCCCGTAGATGTCCCCCCACCACTCCCCCAGCTCCGGGTCGAGGATCGTGTCGAGGTGGGACGGATAACGGCGACTCGCCCCGTCCTGGACGTCGTCGCGGTCGGCCATCGGCAGGACGACCCGGCCCTCCTGGTCCACCACGACCAGGAAGAGCCCGGCCGCGCCGAGAAGGCGCTCCAGCACGGCCAGGCTCGGCACAAGGTTCCCCGCTTCGACCCGACCTATCGTCGAGGGCGCGACCTTGGCGAAGCGGGCCATCTGCTGCTGGCTCAGCCGGACGATGCGACGTGCCCGGCGCACCAGACCCGCGATGGGAAATCGTCCGACGAGGGGACCAGGAGGTTGGGGAGAACCAAGCGTCGACGCCATCCGACCACCATCCCGGGCGCGCCGGCCATGCTCAATCCCTGTGGACAAACCTGTGGACAGCCGTCGTCGAGTGGCGGCGGCGCCGGGGAGCGGTCGCCTGGTCCGAGCCCTTTGCTCTGCTTCAATCGACGCAACGGTTAGGCCCGCAAAGTGTTGCGCTGGTTGAAGCAGAGCAAAGGACGCCCAGAGGCACAACGATCCCCGCGGTGAAGTGCCCGAAAGCGCAGTCGCGTCGGTTCCGACCGGGAGGCCCTGAGCGGGCGGGTCGCTCAGTAGCGCTGGCGGAGCAGGCCGGCGGCCTCGACGGCCCAGTAGGTGAGGATGACCTGCGCGCCGGCCCGCTTGATCGAGGTGAGCGTCTCGAGCATCACCCGCTCGCGGTCGATCCAGCCGTTCGCGGCGGCCGCCTCGACCATCGCGTACTCACCGGAGACCTGGTAGGCGGCGACCGGGACGTCCACAGCGGCCCGCACCGCCGACACCACGTCGAGGTAGGGCAGCGCCGGCTTGACCATCACCAGGTCGGCGCCCTCGGCGACGTCCAGTGCTACCTCACGCAGCGACTCACGCAGATTGGCCGGGTCCTGCTGGTAGGTGCGCCGGTCGCCCTCCAGCGCCGACTCCACAGCTTCCCGGAACGGGCCGTAGAAGGCGGAGGCGTACTTCACGGCGTACGCCAGCACGGAGACGTCCTGGTAGCCGGCGGCGTCGAGCGCCCGGCGTACCACGCCGACCTGGCCGTCCATCATCCCGGACGGCCCGACCATGCCGACCCCGGCGGCGGCCTGGGCCACCGCCATCTCGGCGTACGCGGCCAGGGTCGAGTCGTTGTCGACCTCACCGTCGGGGGTGAGCAGCCCACAGTGCCCGTGCGAGGTGAACTCGTCGAGGCACAGGTCGCTCATCACCACAGTGGCGTCGCCCACCTCGGCCACCACGTCGCGGATGGCGACGTTGAGGATGCCGTTCGGGTCGATGCCGCCGGAGCCGGTCGGGTCCCGCTGCTCCGGCACGCCGAAGAGCATGATCCCGCCGACACCGGCCTGGACCGCCTCGACCGCGGCCTTTCGCAGCGAGTCCCGGGAGTGCTGGAGCACCCCCGGGAGCGACCCGATGGCTCGGGGCTCGGTCAGCCCCTCCTTGACGAACATCGGCAGGACCAGCTCGGCCGGGTCGACCCGGGTCTCCGACACCAGCCGGCGGACCGCCGGGTTGCGGCGCAGCCGGCGGGGCCGGATCTCGGGGTACGACATGGCAGGCCCTCCTCGAACGACTACCGGAAGCGCAGAGCGGTCGGGCCCTGCACCTTCGAACCACGGCGCTGCTTGGCCGGCATGGCGGCCAGCTTCTCCCGCAGCTCGACGGCGTAGGCGGCGAGCGCCTCCACCAGGTCGGGCACCGAGGCGTGCGGCGGCTGGACGTCGACGCGCAGGCCGAACTCCGTCGCGGTCTCCGCCGTCTTGGGCCCAATGACGGCAACAACGGTCCGGGCGTGCGGCTTCCCGGCGATGCCGACCAGGTTGCGGACTGTGGAGGACGAGGTGAAGAGCACCGCGTCGAACCCGCCCGACTTGATCGCGTCGCGGATCTCGGCGGGCGGCGGCGCCGCCCGCACCGTCCGGTACGCGGTCACGTCGTCGACCTCCCAGCCGCGCTCGGTGAGCCCGGCGGCGAGCGTCTCGGTGGCGATGTCGGCGCGCGGCAGCAGCACCCGGCCCACCGGGTCGAGGATCTCGTCGTGCGGCGAGAACTCGGCCAGCAGGCCCTCCGAGGACTGCTCCCCGGCGGGGATCAGCTCCGGCTGGATGCCGAACGCGCGGACCGCGTCAGCGGTGGCCTCGCCGATGCAGGCGATCTTGACGCCGCCGAAGTGCCGGGCGTCGAGACCGTGCTCGGCGAACTTCTCCCAGACCGCGCGGACCGCGTTCACCGACGTGAAGATCACCCAGGCGTACCGGCCGTCGACCAGGCCCTTGACCGCCCGCTCCATCTGCGCCGGGGTGCGAGGCGGCTCGACAGCGATGGTCGGCACCTCGCACGGGATCGCCCCGTACGCGCGCAGTCGGGCGCTCATCGCGCCGGCCTGCTCCTTGGTCCGAGGTACGAGCACCTTCCAGCCGTACAGCGGGCGGTTCTCCCACCAGCTCAGCTTGTCGCGCTGCCCCACGCCGACACCGACGGTGAGCACCACCCGGCCGGTGAAGCCGAGCGCGGCGGCCACGAAGCTGTCCACCGTCGACGTGGTCGTGTACTGGGTCTCGCCGGTGCCGTCGCCGGTCACCCCGACGCCGGTGGTGCCGTCGACCCCGGCGGCGAGCAGCCCGTCCCGGACGGCGGCGAGGTCACCGGCGTCCACGGCGAGCGCTAGCGAACCCCGGCCGACGGCCGTGGCCAGCGCCTCGAAGTCCAGCGCGCTGACGTCCTCGACGTCGGCTGCCGTACGCACACCCGGCAGCGGGACCCCGGCGTAGGTGGCCACACCCTCGGCCTGGCCGACGCCGGGCACCACCTCGAAGTGGGCGGCGGTGCGGGCCACCGCCTGCACCTCCTTGACCACCGAGTCGTGTCCGAACGGGTCGCCAGCGACCAGGTGCACCGCGTTCAGCCCGGAGCGGGCCGCGGAGATCAGCACCTTCGCCACGTCCCCCGGCGCGCCCTCGGCCGGAGTGAACTCGGCATCGTCCCTGGCCTCGGCGCGAACGACGGTGAGCAACGACTCCGGGACTCCCCGGTCGTAGATCACCTGGTCAGCGTCGACCAGGGCGTCGTGGGCCCGACGGGTCAGCAGGCCCGGGTCACCGGGGCCAGCCCCGACGAACGCGATACGGCCGACGGGCTTACGGGTGCGGGTCATTCTGTGCTCCCAAATTGCTGGGTCCCCGGGCCGGTGTGTCCTTCGTGGCCGAGGATCGAGTCGGCGCCGAGCTCGAGGAGTTCGGCGGCGAGTGCCTTACCGATCTCCGCCGCGTCGGCGGGCGTTCCGGTGCGGGACAGCCGGAGGTCACGAGTGCCGTCCGGGCTGATCACCGCCCCGCGCAGGTAGATCTCATCGCCGGTCTCGCCTTCGGCGAGTTCGGCATAGGCGGCGACGGGTGCGCTGCACCCGGCCTCCAGGGTTGCCAGAAACGCACGTTCCGCGGTGACCGCGGCACGTGACGGTGCGTGGTCGAGCACGGCGAGCAGCTCGACCAGGTCCTGGTCGTCGACCCGGCACTCCACTGCCAACGCGCCCTGAGCGGGAGCGGGCAGCATGAGCATCGGGTCCAGCGATTCGGTGATCACATCGAGCCGGCCGAGTCGGGCCAGACCGGCCCGGGCCAGGACGACGGCGTCGAGGTCGGCCTCGGGGCCGAGCACCCGGCCCAGGCGGGTGTCGACGTTGCCGCGGATCGGGGTGACCTCCAGTTGCAGGCCGAGGGCGTGCAACTGGGCGATCCGACGCAGCGCGCCGGTGCCCACTGTGGCCCCGGGCGGCAACTCGGCGAGCGTCCGGCCGTCGCGGGCCACCAACGCGTCGCGCGGGTCCTGCCGGGCCGGCACCGCCGCGATGTGCAGCCCACCGGCGGCGGCCGTGGGCAGATCCTTGTACGAGTGCACCGCGAAGTCGATCGTTCCGGCGGTGAGCGCGTCACGCAGGGCGGAGACGAACACCCCGACGCCCAGCCGGTGCACCGGCGCGTTGGAGCGGTCGCCCGCGGTGACGACCTCGACCAGCTCGACGGGGCGGCCGGTGGCGGCGGTCACCGCCTCGGCGACCTGGCCGGACTGGGCCATCGCCAGGGCGCTACCCCGGGTGCCGAGGCGCAGGGGGGCGGTCATCGCGCACCTCCGGTGGGTGGGGTGGGCTCGGCGGCGTCGGCTCCGGACACCGGGTCGGTGCCGGGGAGCGCCATGCCGAAGTCGGGGGTCAGCACGTCCGGGACGGTGTCCACCGGCGAGGTCTGCGGCACCTCGAGGTCGAACAGCTCGCGCAGCAGTGCCGCGTACTGGTCGCCGCCGGGCTCCGCTGCCAACTGGCGGACCTTGACGGTGGGCTGGTGCAGCAGCCGCTGCACGACCCGGTGCACAGTGCGGGCCACCTCGGCCCGCAGGTCGTCGCCGAGGTCGGGGCGACGCTGGGCCAGTCGGCGCAGCTCGGCGGTGACGACGTCGTCGGCCCTGCCACGCAGCGCTGCCACTGTGGGTGCCACGTCGGCGCCGCGCAGCCAGGTGAGGAAGCCCTCCACCTCGCCGAGCACGATGCGTTCGACGGCGGCGGCGTCGGCAGCCGCCGGACCGTCGGCGAGCAGCGCCGCCATCCGGTCGATGTCGATCACCTCGACGCCGGGCAGCTCGGCGACGCCCTCCTCGACGTCGCGCGGAACGGCCAGGTCGAGCAGGACCAGTGGGCCCCGGGCCGGGTCGCGCTCGGCCAGCGCCGTGGTGACCACCGACCGGGTCAGGACCGGTTCGGTGGACGCGGTGGCGGCCACTACGATGTCCACTGTGGAAAGGGTGTCGGCCAGCTCGGTCATCGGCGCGGCACTCGCCCCGTACGACTCGGCGAGCCGGACAGCCCGGTCGGCGCCCCGGTTGCTGACGGTGAGCGGCCCGGCGCCCAGCCGGGACAGCGTGGCCACTCCGAGCGAACCCATCGCACCGGCGCCGACCACCAGGGCCGGATGGCCGACGAGGTCGCCGTCGAGGTGCCCGGCGGCCAGCTCCAGGGCGGCGGTGACGACGCTCTGGCCGGCCCGGTCGATGCCGGTCTCGGCGTGGGCCCGCTTGCCGACCCGCAACGCCTGCTGCATCAGCTCGTGCAGCAGCCGGCCGGCCGAGTCGGCGCCGGTGGCCCAGTGGTACGCGTCACGCAACTGGCCGAGGATCTGTGCCTCGCCCACCACCATCGAGTCCAGACCGGTGGCGACCCGGAAGACGTGGTCGACGGCCGCGGTGTCGTAGTGCACGTACAGGTGGCTGGCGAGCGCGGTCGGGGAGCTGCCGGCCTGCTCGGCCAGCACGGCGCAGACGTCGCCGAGCCCACCGTGGAAACCGGACACGGCGGCGTAGACCTCCACCCGGTTGCAGGTGGAGACGATCACCGCCTCAGCCACGTACGGCTGGGCGACCAGGCGATCCAGTGTGCGGGTCAGGTCGGCGGGGGGCACTGCCAGCTGCTCCAGCGTGGCGACCGGGGCGGTCCGGTAGGACGCGCCGACGACGAGCAGTTTCACGTGCCTATCGCCTCCTGGGTGTCGGTGGCCGCGAACCCGCCCGGCAGGGCGGTGAGAGCGGTCCCGCCGGTGGCGGGCAGCGCGGTCAGCGACGCCTTGCGGTGCTCGTGGAAGGACAGAATCTGCAGCTCGATGGCGAGGTCGACCTTGCGCACGTCGACCCCCTCCGGAACCGAGAGTACGCACGGCGCGAAGTTGAGGATGCTCGTCACGCCGACGGCGACCAGTTGGTCGGCGACCTGCTGGGCGGCGGCGGCCGGGGTGGCGATCACGCCGATCGCGAGGGATTCCTCAGCGGCGACAGTCGGCAGGTCGTCAACATGCCGGACAACCAGGCCGTTGATCTCCTCACCGACCCGGGAGGGATCGGCGTCGAGCAGTGCGGCGATCCGGAAGCCCCGGCTGGCGAAGCCGTCGTAGCCAGCCAGAGCGTGACCGAGATTACCTACGCCGACCAGGGCGACCGCCCGGCGTTGGGTGAGCCCGAGCACATACTCGATCTGCTCGATCAGCAGCGCGACGTCGTAACCGACGCCCCGGGTGCCGTACGAGCCGAGATGGGAGAGGTCCTTGCGGAGCTTGGCGGAGTTGACCCCGGCGGCGGCGGAGAGACCCTCGCTGGAGACCGTCTCGTGCCCGGCGTCGGCGAGGTTGTGCAGCGCGCGCAGGTACTCCGGGAGCCGAGCGACGGTCGCTTCGGGCAGATCCGGGAGCGCCGGTACGGCACCGGCGCGGCCGGGCGCGCCTGGGTGACGGTGCTGACTCATGAGACTCCGTGCGGTGCGATCCTCGGCCAACTCCGCTGGTCGGCCGTTTGTGGACTCCCGCTGGCGACCGAGGATGCCGGCTGTGCTAGCAGGGCGCGTCGGAGTCACAGCGTAGGCGCTTGTGAAGACGTGCACAAATCGCGATCTTGTCGCTGCGTGGCGCGACCTCACCAGCCCCTCCATTCCACAAGATCGATTGAACGCCCAGGTCCACCCACGGCCCCGGGCGATTATTGCTCAATCCCGACTTCTCTGACCAATCCCGCGCCGGCCTGGCCAGGGCCCTTCTGGCGGGGTAGGGGCAGCACTACGGAGGAGAGGCGGGGTTTCGGGATGGGGACACCAAGCCCACATGCCTAGCCTTTGAGCATGACCGCCGTTGCCGCCACCAGCGACCGACCGACGCTGGCACCGAGCATCCCCCGCCAGCTCTTCGTCGACTCCGGGTACGTGCTGCTCGGCCTGCCCCTGGCGCTGGCCAGCTTCGTCGTCCTCGTCGTCGGCCTCGCGGTCGGCATCGGCCTGGTGGTCGTTGTGATCGGCCTGCCGATCCTCAGCGGCACCCTGTACACCGCCCGTGGGCTGGCCGACGTCGAGCGGCTGCGGCTGCCCGCGGTGCTCCACCAGCCCCGGATCCGGCCGCACTACCGGCTGCCCGAGGCGGGCGCGAACGCCTGGCGGCGGATCTTCGTGCCGATGCGGGACGCCCAGTCCTGGCTCGACCTGGCGCACGGCATCCTGCGGCTGATCGCGGCGGCGGGCACCTTCGTGGTGACGGTGTCCTGGTGGGCCGCGGCGATCGCCGGCTCGCTCTACTGGGCGTACGACTGGGCCCTGCCCCGGGCCGACGGCGAGGGTGATCAGGACCTGGCGCAGCTGCTCGGCCTTGGCGACTCGACCACCGCCCGGATCGGCCTGTACACCGCACTTGGGGTGTTCTTCCTGATCACCCTGCCGATCGTGGTGCGGGGTTGCGCGCTGCTCCAGGCCAGCTTCGCCAAGGCGATGCTGACCGGTGTGGCCGAGATGCGCGACCGGATCACGGTGCTGGAGGAGCAGAAGCGGGCCGCCGTGTCCGCCGAGGCCTCCGCGCTACGCCGGTTGGAACGTGACATCCACGACGGCCCCCAGCAGCGTCTGGTCCGGTTGGCGATGGACCTCAGTCGGGCCCGGATGCAGCTCGCCTCGGACCCGGAGGCGGCCGGTCGCACCATCGACGAGGCGGTCACCCAGACCCGGGACACGCTGGCCGAACTGCGGGCGCTGTCCCGGGGCATCGCGCCGCCGATCCTGGTCGACAGGGGCCTGCCCAGCGCTCTGGCCGCGATCGCCGGCCGCGGGCTGATCCCGATCGAGCTCCAGGTGGACCCGCAGCTCGGCACCCCGGCCGGGCGGCTCGACCCGGCGGTGGAGAACACCGCGTACTTCGTGGTGTCCGAGGCGCTGACGAACGTCGCCAAGCACAGCCGGGCCACCGAGGCCACGGTGGCCGTGGCCCGTAAGGACACCCATCTGCAGGTGCGGGTGGGCGACGACGGGCAGGGCGGCGCGCACCTGGCGAAGGGGCACGGGCTGGCCGGCATCGCCGACCGGGTCCGGGCCGCCGGTGGCGAACTGGCGGTGGTCAGCCCGACCGGCGGCCCCACCGAGATCCGCGCCGAGCTTCCCCTGTGAGCGCGAGGAGTGAGCCGGGTTTGCGAGCCCCGCAGCCGCGAACAACGGAGATGCTGTGAGCAGTCCGGCACCGCGCCGAGCCCGCACGACGGGCCGGACGTGGTAGACAACACAGCCATGCGCATCGTGATCGCGGACGACGCCGTCCTGCTCCGGGAGGGGCTGGTCCGGCTGCTCACCGAGAGCGGGCACCAGGTGGTGGCCGCCGTCGGGGACGGTGAGGCCCTGGTCGAGGCGGTGGTCGAGCACCGGCCCGACGTGTCGATCGTCGACGTCCGGATGCCGCCGTCGCACACCGACGAGGGGCTGCGGGCAGCGGTGGAGGCCCGCCGGTTGGTGCCGCGTACCCCGATCCTGGTGCTCTCCCAGTACGTCGAGGTGTCGTACGCCGATGATCTGCTCGCCACCACCGGCGGCGCCGGCGGCGGGATCGGCTACCTGCTCAAGGACCGGGTGGCGGCGATCGACGAGTTCCTGGACGCGCTGCGGCGGGTGGCGGGCGGCGGGACTGTGCTCGACCCGGAGGTGGTCGGTCAGCTCTTCGCCCGGCGTCGCCGCGACGACCCGCTGCGCGAGCTGACCCCCCGCGAGCGCGAGGTGCTCGCCCTGATGGCCGAGGGCCGATCGAACACCGCCATCGCACGCGCCCTGGTGGTCAGCGACGGCGCTGTGGAGAAGCACGTGCGCAACATCTTCACCAAGCTCACGCTGCCACCGGACACCGAGCAGCACCGGCGGGTGCTGGCCGTCCTCACCTATCTGCGGAACTGACCTCCCGGGCCAGGGCGACCGCGTCGGTGAGGGTGTCGGCCACCGGGTGACCGGAGGCGCGCAGCCGGGCCGGGTCGGTGAACCCGCCGGTGTAGAGCACGGCACGGCCGCCCACAGCGAGCGCCGCGTCGGCGTCGTCGATGGAGTCGCCGATCAGCACCACCGAGGCGCCGTCCACGCCCAGTTCGGCCAGGTGCAGCTTGAGCGACTCCGCCTTTCGGCCGCCGCCGACAGTGGCCCGCAGGCCGTCGACGCGGGTGAAGTGGCCCGCCAGACCGTACGTGTGCACGGTCGGGACCAGTTCCTCGTGGAACCACATGGAGAGCAGGCTCTGGCTGCCCGGCCAGGCGGCCATCGCGGCGCGCGCGTCGGCGGCCAGCTCACAGGTCGTCAGCCCGGTGCGGTACGCGTCGTGGAAGATCTTGTCCAGTCGGCCGAACTCGTCGTCGTCCACGGCCTGCCCGAGCACCTCGGCGTAGTACTCGGCGATCGGCCTGCGGAACCGCACCCGATGCTCGTCCGGGGTGACAGTCGGCCCGCCCAGGCTCGCGAACACGACGTTGGTGGCGGACACCACCAGGCTGAGGTCGTTGAGCAGGGTGCCGTTCCAGTCCCAGACGAGGTGCGAGGGCGCAGAGGTCATCAGAGCACCTTAGGCACCCGTCAGAGCTGCGGCGTGGTCAGGTCCCGCAGCAGCCGGTCCTCCTCGACCCGCCAGTAGCCGTGCTCCTTGCCGTCGAGCATCACCACCGGCAGCCGGTCCCCGTACTCCCGCTCCAGCCCCTCGTCGCCGGTGACGTCCCACTCGACCCACTTGTCGCCGGTGACCGCTACCACCCGGTCGAGCGCCGCCTTGGCGTCGTCGCACAGGTGGCAGCCCGGTCGGGTGATCAGGGCGAGTCGGGCGTCACTGGCCATCGGTTACCTCCGTGCGGTCGGTCGGCGTCGCCGACCGGAGTTGGGTCTTGCGAACCTTGCCGATCGCCGAGTGCGGCAGGGCGTCGACGAACTCGACAGCGGTCGGGCACTTGAACCGGGCCAGGTTGCGTGCGCAGTGGGCGAGCAACTCCTCGCTGGTCACCGGTCGGCCCTGCACCGGCACCACGTACGCCCGCACAGTCTCGCCGGTCCGCGGGTGCGGCACACCCAGTACCGCCGACTCGACCACCCCGGGGTGCCCGGCGAGCACCAGCTCGACCTCGTGCGGATAGACGTTGAACCCGTTGACCAGGATCAACTCGCCGAGCCGGTCGACCAGGAAGAGGTCCCCGTCATCGTCGGCGTACGCGATGTCACCGGTGCCCCACCAACCATCGGCGTCTGGACCGCTCCGACCGTCGGGCCAGTAGCCGGTGAAGAGGTTCGGGCCGGACACCACTATCTGCCCCGGGTCGGTGCCCGGCGCCACGTCGGAGATGTCCAGCTCGTCCGGGTCGTCGTCGGGGATGGCCAGCCCGTCGCGCCACAGGTCCACCCCGTCGGCGCCGACCAGGCGTAGCCGCACCCCGGGCAGCGGCCGGCCGATCGAACCCGGCTTGGCCACGCCGCCGACCAGGGTGGAGGTGAGCACCGGCGCGGTCTCGGTGAGGCCGTACCCGATGTGCACCTGATGCCCGGTGGACTCCGTGAAGCGCGCCGCGACAGCGGGCTCGAGCGGTGCCGCGCCGCAGACCGCCACCCGCACCGACGCTGTCGCCGCGCGGGCCGTGGCCGCTCCGGCCCAGGTCAGGAACATCGACGGTACGCCGACCAGCACGCTGACCCGGTGCCGCGCGACCTCGTCCAGCCCCGCCGCCGGGCCCGGCTCGTCGAGCAGCACACCTGTCGCGCCGTGGTGCACGACCGCGCCGAGCCCCGAGTTGAGCCCGTACGCATGGAAGAGCGGCAGCGCCAGAAGAACAGTGTCGGTCGGCCCGACCACCGGCGGCTCGATCTCCGCGACCTGTTCGTGGTTGGCGAGCAGCGCCCGGTGCGAGAGCATCGCCCCCTTGGGTCGCCCCTCGGTGCCGGAGGTATAGAGCAGTACCGCCAGGTCGACGCCGCCGCGTCGCGGGCGGGGTGCCGGTCCGGGCGCCTCGGCGGTCGGTGGCGTGCCGTGCAGCGAGGCGAGCGCGGGCAGCTCGGCGGCCACGTCGGCGACCAGGCCTCGAACGTGGTCGGTGGCGATGAGCACCGACGCGCCGGAGTCGGCAAGCACGTGCCGCAACTCCGGGGCGGTGAGGCCGGGGTTGACCGGCACTGTGACCAGCCCGGCGCGGAGGGCGCCGAGCCAGGCGATCACGAAGTCCGGTGTGTTGGGCAGCGCGATGGCGACGCGTGGCGGCGTACCGCCGGGGTCGGTGGGTGGCGCGACGGCGGACAGGCCGCTGGCGGCGGCGTCCACAGCGGCGTCCAGTTCGGACCAGCTCAGTGTGTGTTCACGCCAGTGCAGCGCGGGCCGGTCGGCGCTGTCGAGAGCCGCCCGGCGGACCCGGTCGGCGAGGTTCGGCGCGGGGCTTTCCGAGGCGTCCTGCACGGTGATCGAGTCTGGCACAGCGGACGGCGACGGGCCACGCCCGATGGTTGCGGCCACGCCCGGAGGACGACACCGCGACAGTCCCATGTACGGGACTGTCCGGTGTGCCACCGGCGATCCGATCAGGTCCTGTCGATGGGACGTGCGACGCTGACCACGGGCAGTTCGGCCGCTCCGTCCGGCCGGCCGGCGCGGCGGGTCACCCGAACGGGCGGCGTGCCTCCGACCTGGGGATCCATCCTGGAACACCGGGTCGGCGGAAAGTCAATCGCACACGACGGACAACCGGTCCGCCACTGGTGCGACGGAGCGGGAAATACTTCCGCCTTGTGTAACGGACTTGCCACGCGCGGGTGACGTTGGCCCTATCATCACTCGGGTCGGCTCACCCCATTTGCCGTGAGTCGACACCCCTCAGCCCGAGGAGGCCCCCGTGCCTGTGAGCGCATTGGACCAGCACCTCCAGGGGAATTGCCGCCCGTCGGCAACTCCCGTGACCGTCCTGCCCGACCGGTCACCCGGTCGGTCCGCCCCGACGAGACCTAGACCGGCCCGCCCGGCGACCGACGGGACGGGGGCAACACGGTGACCACCTTCGGTTACGCGGAACGCCCGGTCGGCCTGACCGGTCAACCCGCCCGCTCCCATGTGAACGAGCGGCCAGCGGCCCGTGCCCCATCGGACGAACAGCACGGCGGCGTCGTGCGCGGTGACGGCGCGGCGCAGCGGATTCGCAGCCGACCACACCACAACGAGCCGCCGCCGCGACCCGCGGTGCCCGGTGGAAACGCGAAGCCGGCCGGCGGCCGGGTCGCCGTGCCGTCGCGACCGACAATGCCCGTGCAGGGTCGTCGGGTAAGCGACACACCGGCGGTCACCACCGACCCGGCGGCGGGTGAGACAGCGGTGATCCCGGCGGTGCCGGCCACCACAGCGACCACCCCGACCGGTTTCCCGAGCCGCCCCGACCCGTCCGACCCGGCAACCGAGGTCTGGACGCTGATCGAGCGGGCCCAGGCCGGCGAGTCCGAGGCGTTCGGTCTGATCTACGACCGCTACGTGGACACCGTCTTCCGGTTCGTCTACTTCCGGGTCGGCAACCGGCAACTCGCCGAGGATCTCACCTCGGACACCTTCCTGCGCGCGCTCAAGCGGATCGGCAGCTTCACCTGGCAGGGCCGCGACCTCGGCGCCTGGCTGGTGACGATCGCCCGCAACCTCGTCGCGGACCACTTCAAGTCGGGTCGGTACCGGCTGGAGGTCACCACCGGCGACGTGCTCGACGCCGACCGGGAGGACCGGGGCCCAGAGGGCAGCCCGGAGGCGGCAGTGGTGGAGCACATCACCAACGTCGCGCTCCTCACCGCCGTGAAGCAGCTCAACCCCGAGCAGCAGGAGTGCATAGTGCTCCGCTTCCTCCAGGGCTTCTCGGTCGCCGAGACGGCCCGCGCGATGGGCAAGAACGAGGGAGCCATCAAGGCCCTCCAGTACCGCGCCGTCCGCGCCCTGGCCCGACTGCTGCCCGACGGCTTCCAGCCGTAGTTTGTTACGGCGGGACCGACGGACGTCGATCAACGTCCGCGCAGCTCAGAGTCGGTCCCGCCCGGTGATGACCATCACTTTCTGTAATTTCCGCCCCGCCAGGCCCGTAACCCGTGCCCGGTCCGCCGCGTTTCTCCGGGTGCGACCGGTGGATGTCCCGGCAGGCCCGGGTCACCGAGGTCCGACCGGCATGCCGGCGGCACCTCACCTCCGTGGTGTCACACTGCCGCCCGGTCGCTGGCAACGACGGCGGCCGACCGGCCGTGACCAGCGAGAGGAGGTGCCTGCGGTGGACAACACCCTCTTCTCCCGCCGGCGCGCGGAGCGCTTCGCGCAGCTTCTCGACGAGGCCAACGGCGCTCGACGACACCACGTGCGATCCCGAGTGGACGGCCAACTGGCGCCGCTCGTCGCAGTGGGTCAGCGACTCAGCGTCGACCCCCCGGCTGTCGAGGTGGACCAGGACTTCCGTACCGGCCTGCGGGCGATGCTGCTCGCAACCGCCGAGCGGGAAGGGCTGGGCAGCACACCAGTGGCGGTCAGCGAACCGGCCGCCACTACCACCCGCGGGCGGCTACTGCCGGCGGTCACCGCACGGCGGGCCCGAGCCCGGGGCGCGATCCTGGTTGGCATCGCCGCCGGGGCCATCGCCGTCTCCGGGATCTCCGCCGCCAGCGAGAACGCGGTGCCCGGTGACGCGCTGTACGGCATGAAGCGCTCCACCGAACGGGCACAGCTCGCCCTGGCCAGTTCGGACATCAGCCGAGGCCAGCTCTTCCTGGACTTCGCCCGGACCAGGGTCGGCGAAGCCGCCAAGCTGCGCGGTGACCGGATCGGCTACAGCGCGGTCCTCGACGACATGGACGCCGACAGCCGGCAGGGAGTTCGCCTGCTGACCTCGGCCGCGGTGCAACGGGCCGAGGCGGGCAGCCTGGACACCCTCAACACCTTCGTGACGAGCCAGCGCCGGGCCGTACGCGGTCTGCTCGACGGGAGCACCCGCGTCGACCGGGAACGGACCCAACGGTCGCTGCTGCTGTTGGACACCATCCGGGAACGCTCGGACGACCTGCGGGCGGCCATCGCCTGTGGCCTGCCCGCACCGACCGCCAGCGACGCCCTCGGCCCGGCCCCGAGCGCCTGCCCCGGGGCCCGCTGACCAGCGCCTCTATACCGCACGTCCGACCGGCCGCGCCACAGTTCGCTGTGTGCCCGGCCGGTCGCCCGTCTACGGCGGATACCCTCGCGAGGAAGCATCCGTCGTACCGGTGAGGAAGGGAATCGCGTGGCGCGTAGCCGTAAGGTGACGGTCAGCACCGACGCCGAGGGGCACACCGCGGGCTGGGCGGAGACCGATCTGGCCCCGGTCAGCGCACCCGACCCGAGCGCCGCGGCGTTCTTCGACGTGGACAACACGATGATGCAGGGCGCGTCGATCTACTGGTTCGCCCGGGGGCTCGCCTCCCGGAACTACGTGACCACCAGCGACCTGGCCCGCTTCGCCTGGCAGCAGCTCCGTTTCCGGCTGCTGGCCCGGGAACACGCCGGTGACATGTCCCTGGCCAAGGAGGCGGCGCTGGCCTTCGTCGCGGGCTGGCGGGTCGACGAGGTCGAACACCTCGCCGAGGAGATCTTCGACGAGATGATGGCCCCCCGGATCTGGGCCGGCACCCACCAGCTCGCTCAGCGTCACCTGGACGCCGGTCAGCGGGTCTGGCTGGTCAGTGCCGCCCCCGTCGAGATCGGCCGGGTGATCGCCGCCCGGCTCGGCCTGACCGGTGCCATCGGCACGGTGGCGCAGGTGGTGGACGGGGCGTACACCGGGCGGTTGGTGGGTGATTTGATGCACGGTCCGGCCAAGGCCGAGGCGGTCACCCAGCTCGCCGCCGTGGAAGGGCTCGACCTGGCCCGCTGCGCGGCCTACAGCGACTCGGCGAACGACCTGCCGCTGCTCTGTTCGGTGGGCCGGGCGGTGGCCGTCAACCCGGACGGCGCCCTGCTGCGGCAGGCCCGCCAGCACGGCTGGGAGGTGCGGGACTTCCGCACCGGCCGCCGCGCGGTCAAGATCGCCGTGCCGTCGACCGCGGCGGCCGGGCTGGTCGCCGGTGCGGTCACCGCCGGCCTGGCCCTGCAACGCCGCCGCCGAGCCGGCTGAGCCACCCGCTCAGCCGTCGGTCACCAACGTCCATGGGCAGAACACCTAGGGGCCGAACGGGTCGGGCCGTCGCTCCAGCAGCGTGTGCAGGGTCTGCTGGATGGTCTCCCGCACCTGGTCGGCGAGGTTGAAGACCACAAGCGGGTCGTCCGCCGAATCGGTCAGGTGGGCGGTGGGGATCGGCGGGCAGAACTCGATCAGCCACTTACTGGGCAGCGGGACCATGCCCAGCGGCCCGAGCAGCGGGAACGTCGGCGTGACCGGGAAGTAGGGCAGCTTGAGCAGCCGCGCCAGGGGCTTGATGTCGGCGAGCATCGGGTAGATCTCCTCGCCGCCGACGATGGCGACGGGCACGATCGGGGTGCCGGTGCGCAGCGCCGCCGAGACGAACCCGCCCCGCCCGAAGCGTTGCAGCTTGTACCGGTCGGCGTAGAGCTTGCCGATGCCCTTGAAGCCTTCGGGGAACACACCCACCAGGTCGCCGCCGCCGAGCAGCCGCTCGGCGTCCGGGTTGCAGGCCACCGTGCCGCCGGTCTTGCGGGCCAGCTCGGACACCACAGGCATCCGGAAGACCAGGTCGGCGCCGAGCAGCCGCAGGTAGCGGTGGGCGGGATGCTTGTCGTGCAGCGCCGCCGAGAGGATCAGGGCGTCCAGTGCCACAGTCCCGGAGTGGTTGCCGACCACCAGGGCGGGCCCGTCCACGGGGACGTGCTCCACCCCACTGACCTCGGTGCGGAACCAGTCCCGGTAGAGCAGCCGCAGCAGCGGGTGGAAGACCGCGTCGGTCAACTCCGAGTCGAAGCCGAACTCGTCGACCTCGTAGTCACCGGAGAGCCGTCGGCGCAGGAACGCCAACCCGTTCGCGACCTTGCGGTCCCAGTGGTCCCCGGGCCGGTCCGACACCGCCGGCTCGGTGCCGCCGGGCAAGCCGGTGTCGACCTCGTCGGCCGGCGTCGGGGCCGGCGTCGACGTTGCGGTCGGCGTCGGGGTTGGGGTCGGCGTCGGGGTTGGGGTCGGCGCGGCCTGCGCTGCCGGTCGATGTCCGTTGCGCCGCGCCGGCTCCGCGTCCGGCGCGGGCACCTGCTGCGGTACGTCGAAACGCCCGACCGACTGCGGGTCGCGCCCCTCCTCCCGCCCGCTCATGACTGCCGCTCCCGCACCGCTGAGCGGACCTGCCGGATGCCGTCCAGGACGAGTTGCTCGGCAGCGGCCAACTGGCCCCGGGTGACCACCACCCCACCGTGATGGGCGCGGATGAAGTCCTCGAACGCCTCGGCGGTCGACCGGGGCGTGAAGCCGTACTCCTGCTCGAGCCGGCTGGTGTCGACCACCCGGCCGTGCACGAAGAGGTCGACCTGGTCCAGGCCGTAGCGGCCGAAGCCCATCGTGCGGGCCAGCGCGGCGGCCCCGGACAGGCCCGGCTCCAGCACCGGCACGGCCACCCGGCCGGCGCGCCGGATCGCCTGGGACAGCGACAGCACCCCGGGGCCGGCGACGTTGTACGTGCCGGGATGGTCCTCCACGATCGACCGGTGCAGCACCTCCAACGCGTCGTCGAAGTGCAGGAACTGCAGACGGGGGTCGCGGCCGAAGACGGTGGGCACGAACGGCTGCGAGAAGTAGCGGGTCAACGTGGTGTCGGCGGTCGAACCGATGAACGGGGCGAAGCGCAGCACCGTGGCGGTGACGTCGGACCGGCGGCGGCGGAAACCGCGAACGTACCCCTCGAGGTCGAGGATGTCGCGGCCGAAACCGCCGCGCGGCACCTCGCGAGGTTCGGTCTCCTCGGTGAAGACCGCCGGGTCCCGGAACGACACCCCGTACGCGGCTGTCGACGAGCGGACCACGAGCTTGCGCAGCCGGGGTGCCCGCTGGCAGGCGGCGAGCATCTGCATGCTGCCGATGACGTTCTGGTCCTTCATCGCGGACCGGCCACCGTGCTGCGGGTCGGGTGAGGTGACGAGCGCGAGGTGCACCACCGCGTCGACGTCCAGGTCGGCGAGGAGGCCACCGAGCGAACCGTTGTCGACGCGGATCCGTTCGACCCGGTCCAGCAGGTCGGTGAACTCGGTGCCGGAGTCTGGTGCGTCGACCCCGATGACCCGTTCGATGCGCGGGTCGGCGGCCAGTCGGGCCGCCACGTGGGCGCCCAGGTAACGGCCCACTCCGGTGACGACGACGACCCCCGGGGCACCTGAGGTGCCACCGAGGGTCATCTGACGCACCTACCCCGGCAGGATGGACCGAGCCGGGACGACCACGGCCTGATCACCTGAGCCTCCGGAGGTCGACAGTTTGGCAAGTGACGCCGAACGCCGGGCCATGAGCCCGGCGGCCATCACTTGCCGAGACGGCGACGCTGGACGCGGGTCTTGCGCAGCAGCTTGCGGTGCTTCTTCTTAGCCATGCGCTTACGGCGCTTCTTGACCACCGAGCCCATACGACAGCCTTTCGATACAACGTGCGGGGCGGACCGGATGACACCACGCAGGTGGCGACGGCGACCGCTTGCGGACAACGGACCGGACCAGTCTGGGCGGCGGGGCGCACCGGTGGGGTCTCGGTCGGGCTCCAGGGTAGCCGGAGGGCGTCAGCCGGACCAACGCGCCCCCGTCGCGGCTGCCTTCGGCTCGCGACCGCGGCGCGCGCAAGCCCACTCCCTACGCCCACCGATGCCGGTCAGCCGGCGATCGGAGGGCGGTGTGGTGGCTCAGGCGGTCTCCTGAAAAGCACCCCTGAGGTATTCGTGCACCGCATGCTCGGGCACCCGGAATGACCGGCCGACCCGGACGGCGGTGAGTTCACCGCTGTGCACCAGGCGATAGACGGTCATCTTTGACACCCGCATGACCGTCGCCACTTCCGCGACGGTCAGGAACTTGACCTCCGACAGCCGTCCGTCGGACTGTGACCCGGCCATGGCTCACCGACCCATCCCATGCCCGGCGCGTGCCAACCCGACGGATGCTCCGGGCCGAGCCGGCGACGCGCGTGTTACCAGTACGGTAGCGGGGCGGTTGTGACCGGCGCGATCCCTTCCTGCAACTGATCATGTTTCGGTGGCCGGTTCACCCGATCCGTGCTCCCGGTATCCGCCCGCGCGCGTCCGTCGTCCGGTTGTTCCGGGTGCTGCTCATTCGGTGCGCAGCGCGACCACCGGGTCGAGACGACCGGCGCGTTGCGCGGGGACCACCCCGAAGACGATGCCCACCACCGCCGACACGCCGAAGGCGAGCGCCAGCGACCACCAGGTGATCGCCGCCGGGATTGGCGACAGCGCGTCGACAAGCAGTGCGGTTCCCACGCCCAGCGCCATTCCGGTCAGCCCGCCGATCGTGGTGAGCAGTACCGCTTCCAGCAGGAACTGCACGCCGATGTCGCGGGGGCGTGCGCCCACGGCCTTACGCAGCCCGATCTCCCGGGTCCGCTCCCGGACGCTGACAAGCATGATGTTGGAGACGCCGACGCCGCCGACGAGAAGCGAGATGCCGGCGATGGCCGCCAGCACGCCGGTGAGGACACCGAGGATGTCGCCGAGCACGCCGAGGATCTGCTGCTGGGTGACCGCGCTGAACTCGGTGTCCGGGTGACGGCGGTTCAGCTCGGCGACGATCCGTTCGCCCAGCTCGTCGATCCGCTCCCGGTCCGGCGCCTTCACGGCGATGCCGTCGACCCGCTGGGTGCCCCAGAGTCGCTGCGCGGCGGTCACCGGCACGTGCACCTCGTCGTCCCGGTCGACGCCGAGGCTCTGCCCGAGGGGCGCGAAGACCCCGATCACCCGGAACCGCACCCCGGCCAGCGCCACCTGCTGGCCGAGCGGGTCCCGGTCGGGGAAGAGCGCACGGGCGACCGAGTCGCCGAGCACCGCCACCCGTCGGCTGGTGTCCACGTCGGTGCCGGTGAGATAGCGTCCCCGGGCCAGCGACCGGGTGAACACCGCCGGGGTCGTCTCCAGGACGCCCTGCACGGTGGTGAAGTCGGAACGGGCGCCGGCCCGGGCGGTCGCCCCGGAGGCGACGGTGACAGCCACCCGGTCGGGGTCGCCGACCACCCGGGTCACCGCGTCCACGTCCTTGAGGGTCAGCGGCGAGACGACAGGCGCGTTGCCCACCTCGATCCGACCCGGGACGACAAGCAGCAGGTTGGAGCCGAGGCCCTCGACCTGTTGCTCGACCTTCTGTTTGGTGCCGGTGCCGATGGCCACCAGCAGAACCACCGAGGCCACCCCGATGATCACCCCGAGCATGGTCAGCGCGCTGCGCAGCCGGTTGGCCCGGAGGGCGTCCAGCGCGACCCGCCACGCCTCGGCGACTCTCACGCCGTACCCCCGGGTCGCTCGGCTGCGCGCTCACCCGCAGCCGCGTCGCGCGCCTCGCGCAGGTCGGCGCCGCGCAGGTCGGCGTCGCGCCCTGCCGGTGCTTCGCGCGGCCCTGAGAGCGCTCTTCGACGGCCCGACGTCGAGGTGGTCGCAGCCGGCCGTCGGGCC
>NZ_JBEZGJ010000027.1:0-56504 GCF_040649965.1 Micromonospora sp. NPDC048843 | reverse complement strand
GCCCGGAGCGCCGTGCACACCGCCGCCCGGGTGCGCCGACGCGCTGGCCAGGAAGAGCCGGTCCACCGGGGTGTCCGCCCGGCCCAGGCCAGGGAGGTCAACGTCTCGACGATCTGGTCGAGTCGGTCCACCGCCTCCCAGGTGCGGGCGACCTGCCCGGGCAGACCGGGGGCGTTGCGGTGGCGCATCCGGCTGTTGCGGGAGGCGCGCTGACAGGCGCCGTCGTTGTCGCGGCAGTAGCGAAACGGTCGGCCCGCGCCGACTCGCTGCGGCACCGGCGCTCCACAGTGGGCACACGGGCGGGTCTCGGTGGTGCTGGGCTGGGCGTCCATCGAGGGCGAAGTCTAGTGCCGGACGATCAGCTCGCCGCCCGGGCCGTCGCGTCCAGGGTGTAGCGGCGTTGCAGCAGCAGCGCCACGAGCATCGCCACCGCCGGCAGCAACCCGAAGCCGTAACGGACCGCTGCGAGCGCGGCGTCCGGCTGCACCGGCGACTCACCGGCGCCCGACGCCACGAAACCGCCCACTGTCAGGCACAGCGCGTACGCGTACGGGCCCAGGGCCGCGCCGGTGGCCTCGGTGGCCGTCCACACCCCGGTGTAGGTGCCGGCCCCGGTGCTGCCGGCGTTGCTGGCGGCGCGGATCACGTCGGGCAGCATCGAGAACGGCAGCAGCTGCATGCCGGCGAACGCGACCCCGAGCACCGCCACCGCGGCGACCAGCACCGGCAGGCCGGCCGGTCGGCCCACCGCCAGCACCAGGGAACCGATCGCGAACGCGCCCTGCGCACCGAGCAGCGCCCGCTGCTTGCCGACGCGTCGGGCCACCACCAGCCAGGCCGGGGTGACCAGCAGCGCCGGCGCCACGAACGCGGCCACCAGCACCGTGGTCAGACCGGGCGCGCGCAACTCGTACTCGGCGTAGTAGGGCACCCCGGCGAGCACCAGGTGGGTGGTGGTGGACATCGCCAGGTACGCGGCGACCAGCCACCGGAACTGCGGATCGCGCAGCGCCGTGCGCAATGCCCGCCACCCACCGTGCCCGGACGCGGCGCTGGCCGGCGCGGACCCGCGCAGCCGGGCGATGCCGGCGACACCGACCAGCATGGCCACCAGCATTCCCACTGCCAGGACCACGCCCATCCGCTGGTAGCCGTCCCGCGTCGCGGCGTCGCCGCCGGTGAGCAGCGGGGCCAGCAGGCCGGAGACCAGGATGCCCAGGGTGAGCACCACCATCCGGAACGCCATCAGCCGGGTGCGTTCGTGGTAGCCGATGCGCAGGTCGGCCGGGGTGGACAGGTAGGGGACCTGGTAGGCGGCGAAGAGCAGGTTGCCGGCTATGAAGAACACCGCCACCCACGCCGCCGCCGGCGCGCCGGTCAGGCCGCCGGGCACCGCGAAGAGCGCGGCGAACGCGACAGGCAGGGCGCAGCCGAGCAGCAGCAGGCGACGACGGTCGCCGCGTCGGGTCTGCTCGACGTCGGCCCGGTGCCCCACCCAGGGGTGCAGCAGCACGTCGGCGATCTTCGGCAGCAGCAGCGCCAGGCCGGCCAGCCACGGCCCGACGGCCAGCACGTCGGTGAGGAAGTAGAGCAGCAGCAGGCCGGGCACTGTCACCCAGACACCCATGCCGAGCGAGCCGGCCGCGAAGCCCGCCAGGGGCCCGCGCGGCAGCGTCGCGTCGGTGGCGGCCGCGGGCCGCCGGTCCAGCCCGGTCATCGCCGCATCCTCTCCGCAATCCAACGGTTGCTGGATTCTAGGGGCAGAATGGCGGCCATGACCATGCCCCGCCGCCGCCCGGGTCGGCCCCGCCGCGACGAGAGCCGGCCGACCCGCGAGGTGGTGCTCACCGCGGCGACCGCGCTCTTCGCCGAGCGGGGCTTCGACGCCGTCGGGCTGCGCGAGGTCGCCGCCGCCGCTGGCGTCGACGTCGCCACCGTCGCGCACCACACGGGTACGAAGGCGGCGCTCTACGACGCGTGCTTCGCCCGGGTGTTCGCCGCCGAGCGGGACGTGCTGACCGACGCCGCCGAGCAGGCCCGTGCCGCTCTCGACGCCGGTCCGGACGCGGCACGACGGGCCCTGCACGAGCTGGTCGACGTCTTCGTCGACTTCCTTGAGGACCGCCCCGAGACCACAGCGCTGTGGCTGCGCCGCTGGTTGGAACCGCAGCGGCACGCCGAGCTCGACCAGCGCTACGCCGATCCGTTGTACCGGCTGGTCGCGGAGCTGCTCACCGCCGCCGCGGCGACCGGCGCGCTGGCCGAGCCGACCCCGCACATCACCGTGCGGAGTCTGGTGTGGGCGACGCACGGGCACGTGGTGGCGCTGGCCGCGGGCGCGCCCGGCGCTCGGGAACGGCGCGAGTTCCGGGCGTTCGTGCATCGCCTGCTCGACGGCCTGTACGGATCGCCGACCCCTTGACGGGCCGCCGCCACGCGACGATTATCCATCGGACGTTGGATTAATGGGGGCGGCAATGGGCGTACCACAGCGGGTGGCGGTGATCGGGGCCGGCGCCGCCGGCCTCGCCGCGGTCAAGGCACTACGCGACGCCGACGTGCCAACTGTGGGCTTCGAGGCCGCCGAGCAGGTCGGTGGCCTCTGGGTGTACGGGGCACCCGACTCGCCCGCGTACCGCACGCTGCACCTCAACACCAGCCGTGGTCGCACCCAGTTCGCCGACCACCCGATGCCGACCGACTGGCCCGACTACCCCGACCACCGTCGTGTCGCCGGTTACCTCGCCGACTACGCCACACGCTTCGGGCTGGCCGACACCATCCGGCTGCGCCACACCGTCCAGCGGGTCACCCAGCACCCCGACGGCACCTGGACGGTGACCGCCAGCGGCCCGACCGGCCCGGTCGAGGTCACCGTCGACGCCGTGGTCGTCGCCAACGGGCACAACCGGGTGCCCCGGCGGCCCGACCCCGGCTACCCCGGCACCTGCACCGCCGAGCAGATCCACAGTCACGACTACCGGGGCCCGGAGCAGTTGGCCGGCAGGCGGGTCCTGGTCGTCGGCGGCGGCAACTCCGCGATGGACATCGCCGTCGACGCGTCGTACGCCGCCACCCGCACCCTGCTGTCGCTGCGCCGGGGTGTCTGGGTGGTGCCGAAGTACCTGCTGGGGCGCCCCTCGGACACCCTCAACGGAGCGTTGGCCCGCCGGCTGCCGTGGCGTCTGCGCCAACGCATCAGCCAGACGATGCTGAGCACCACCGTCGGCAACCCCGCCCGCTACGGGCTGCCCGCACCGACGCACGGCTTCCTCCAGGACCACCCGACGCTCTCCGACGGGTTGCTGTCGCGGCTGACCCACGGTGACGTCGAGGCCCGACCCGGCGTCGCCGCCCTCGACGGCGACCGGGTGGAGTTCACCGACGGCCGCAGCGACAGCGTCGACCTGATCATCTGGTGCACCGGTTACCGGGTGGACGTCCCGTTCCTCGACCCGGCGCTGCTCGCCGGAGGCGCCGACACCCTGCCGTTGTACCGGCACGTGTTCCACCCCGACGCCCCCGGGCTGAGCTTCGTCGGGTTGATGCAGTCCACCGGTTCCGCGTTCCCCCTGGTCGAGGCGCAGGCCAAGCTGATCGCGGCGCACGTCGCCGGCCGGTACGCGCTGCCGGCCCCGGAGCGACAGCGCGCCGCGTGCCGGGCCGAACTGCGGGCCGCTACCGCCCGCTGGGGTCAGCGCCGCCCGGCGATGCGGGTGGACTTCGACGTCTACCTGGCCGAGCTGGCCAGGGAGTTGACCGCCGGGACCCGCCGCGCCCGCTCCGGCGCGACGCCCCCGGTGGGGGCACCCCGGTGAGGGACCGAACACTTGCCGGTCGGCGGGTGCTGGTCACCGGGGCGAGCGGGACCTTCGGCCGCCACCTCGGCGCCGCCCTGAGCGCGGCCGGCGCCCGGGTGGTGGGGCTCGACCTGCACGCCCGTCCCGACGACGACGTTCCGGTGCTGGGCTGCGACCTGACCGACCCGGACGCCGTGCCGGCGGCGGTGCGGGCCGCCGTCGACCGACTCGGCGGGCTCGACCTGCTGATCAACAACGCCGGGGTCGGTGGTCCCGCTCCGGCCGAGTTGCCGCCCGACGAGGTGGTCCGCCGGCAACTGGAGGTCAACCTGCTCGCCGCCTGGCGCACCACCGCCGCCGCGCTGCCCCCGCTGGTCACCGCACGCGGACGGGTGATCTTCGTATCCAGTCGGATGGCGGTGCTGCCGCTGCCGCTCGCCGCCGCGTACGGGGTGAGCAAGCGGGCCCTGGTCGCCTACGCCGACGCGCTGCGCCACGAGGTGGGCACCCACGTCGGTGTCAGTGTCGTCTACCCGAGCATGGTCGCCTCACCGATCCACGACAGCACCGCCGAGGCCGGGCTGTCCCTGCGAGGGGTGTCGCGCCCCGAGCCCGTCGAAGGGGTGGTCGCGGCGATCCTGCGGACCGCCACCGCCCGACGGGCGCCCCGGGACGTGGCCACCACCGCACGCGGCAGGTTGGAGATGGCCGTCGGCCGGCACGCGCCCGCGCTGGCCGACCGGCTGGTGCGCCGTACCCTCGCCGCCCGGCTCGCCGCCGGTGACCTGGACGCCGCGCCGCTGGCCGCCGGGATGCTCGACCGCCATCGGGGGCACTGAGCACCGGGTCAGGGCGTGGCGACGGCCGCGCGGGAGCGGTCGGCGGCGATGCGTACGGCCAGCGCCGCGAGCGCGGTGCCGGTCACCCACCGCTGCACCCGCAACCACACCGGCCGGCGGGCGAAGAACCCGGCCAGCGCGCCGGCGGTGAGCACGATCAGCGCGTTCACGATCAGCGCCACGGCGATCTGGGTCAGACCGAGCAGGAGGCTCTGCATCGCCACGTGGCCCCGCGTCGGGTCGATGAACTGCGGTAGCAGCGACACGTAGAGGATCGCGATCTTCGGGTTCAGCAGGTTGGTGACCAGGCCCATGGTGAACAGGCGCCGGGGCGGGTCCGGCGGCATCGGCGTGGGCGTGAACGGCGAGTGCCCACCGGGACGCAGCGTCCGCCAGGCCAGCCAGAGCAGGTAGCCGGCGCCGGCCAGCTTCACCACCGCGTACAGCGTCGGCACCAGGACGAAGACGGTGGCCAGGCCGGCGACGGCCGCCGCCAGGTAGACGCCGAAGCCGGCGGCCACCCCGAGCAGCGAGACCAGCCCGGCACGGCGGCCCTGCGCCACCGAGCGGGACACCAGGTAGACCATGTTCGGGCCGGGCGTGAGCACCACCCCCAACCCCACCAGCGCGATGCCCAGCAGTGCACCAGTACTCACCACGACGCTTCCCCCGTTCGGTAATCCCCACAGCGACCGTAATCGGGATGAACGTCCCACCCCAGGGCCACCTGACAGGCCGTGGCCTGCGATCCGTGGTGATCCACTCACGTTCGGCGCAACGGCGCCACAGTCGGCGGGAATGCGCGCCGTCGCGGACGTGCTGACCCCTGGCAAGTGCGTGTCGCCGGCCGGAGGCGGCGCGTTACGGTGGCCAGGGAGGTGCCGCACGGTGACCGAGGCGTGGGAAGCGTCAGTGGAGGCGAAGATCCAGGATGCCGTTCAGCGCGGCGAGTTCGACGACCTGCCCGGCATGGGCAAGCCGATCCCCGGTCGGGGAGCGCCGTACGACGAGGCGTGGTGGATCAAGAGTTTCCTGGAGCGCGAGGCGCTCCCCAGTGACCTGCTCCTGCCCACGTCCCTGCAACTGCGCCGACGCATCGAGCAGGTCCCCGGCGAGGTCCGTGACCTGCCCACCGAACAGTCCGTCCGCGATTTCGTGGGGCAGTTGAACGCCCAGATCGTGGCGTGGCTGCGCTTCCCCGACGATGGCCCCCGGGTCGCGGTGCGCCCGGTGAACACCGAGGACGTGGTCCGCCGTTGGCGCGCCGAGCGTGCCCGCCCCAAGGTGACGACGACCGCCACCGAAGCGGCGGCCGTTCTGCCGCCGGCACGCCGGCCCCGCCGTAGCTGGTGGCGGCGGTGGCGCCGTCGGGGCTGACCCCCGGGCCACGGCCACGGCAGACTGTGCCGATGTTGATCGAATCGCTGTCACCCGACATGCCCTCGACGCCGGGTGTCGCCCTGCGTCAGTGGTGCGCCGACGACCTGGATGAGCTGGTGCAGGCGTACCGGGATCCGGTCCTGCGCCGCTGGACCAGAGCTCCGGTGACCACCGCCGCCGAGGCACGACGGTGGCTGGAAGGCGCGCAGCGCGACTGGGCCGACGGCCGGCGGTACACCTTCGCCGTCCTCGACGAGCAGGCCGACGGTGCCCGGCTGGTGGGCAACGTGGTGCTCAAGGGGGTCACGCCGGAGCGCCCGGCCCCGGAGGTGGGCTACTGGACGGCGTCGTGGGCGCGCGGCCGCGGCGTCGCCCCGCGCGCGGTCACCGCGCTGAGCCGCTGGGCGTTCGACAGGTTCCCCGAGGTGGCGCGTCTCGACCTGCTGCACCAGGTGGACAACGTCGCCTCCTGCCGGGTGGCGCAGAAGTGCGGCTTCGTGTTCCAGGAGGTGTTGCCGGCCCGGCCGCCCTTCCCACTCGACGGCCACCGGCACTCGCTGCACGCCGGCTAGCCGGACGGCACTCTCGACACCCTCCCCGCGCCGACCGTCCGACCTGTGGCGAACGGATCCGAACAGGTCCGAACGCTGGCTCTCGGCCTCGACGACGCGAACGCGGATACGGTCTGGGCCGAGCGCCCAGACGAGGGCCGGCGCGGGAAGGACGGGGTGACGTGACCGAGCGCGCCGCGACGTACGCCGAGGTGTTCGCGGTACGCGAGTACCGCCACCTGTTCGGTGCGTACCTGCTGTCCCTGGCCGGTGACCAGCTCACGGCCGTGACCGTGGCGTATCTCGTCTTCAGCGAAACCGGCTCGGCCGCGCTGGCGGCGGCCGCCTACGCCAGTTCCTACCTGGCCTGGCTCACCGGTGGACCGCTGTTCTCCGGCCTGGCCGACCGGTTCCCCCGGCGAAGCGTGATGATCGCGTGCGACCTTGGCCGCGCGGCGCTCATCCCGCTGGCGGCGCTGCCGGACCTCCCCGCGCCAGCCCTGGTGGTGCTCCTCTTCGTGGTCAACCTGATGCGGCCACCGTTCGTGGCGGCGCGGGCGGCGTTGATGCCGGAGGTGCTCGACGACGACCGTTACGCGGTGGCCAACGGCGTGGACAATATCTGCGCCCAGGTTGTTCAGGTGGTCGGCTTCGCCGTCGGGGGGAGCCTGGTGGCGGTGCTGTCGTTGCGCGGTGCCCTGCTGGTGGACGCCGGCACGTTTCTGGTGTCGGCTCTTCTGATCGGGATCGGTGTGCGTTCCCGCCCCGCGCCTCGAGCACGGTCGAGCCCGACCGGTGAGGGCCGGGCGGTCGGTCTGCGGGTGATTTTCGCCGATTCCCGGCTGCGGTCCTACGTTCTCCTCCTGTGGACGGCCAGCGCCTTCACCTACGCGGCCGAGGGATTGATGGCGCCGCTGGCCCGACAGTACGGTGGCGGCGCCGCCACCGTCGGGCTGTTGCTGGCGGCGGCGCCGTTGGGGATGTCCCTCGGCGGGGTCGCGTTCACCCGGTTCTGTCCACCGGCGGCCCGCCAACGGCTCATCCTGCCGTTGGCCGCGACGTCGGCCGGCGTGCTGACGGTGGCCTGGCTCGTCCCTCCGCTGTGGATGATGCTCCTGCTGTTGGTGCTGGCCGGAGCCGCGAGCGCCTTCGCCATCCCTCTGAACGCGTTGTTCGGCCGGGCGGTGCCGACGCAGTACCGGGGACGCGCCTTCGGGGTGGCCATCACCGGTCTCAGTGGGCTACAGGGGACGGCGATGGTCCTCGCGGGTCTGGGCGCCGACCGGTGGCCGGCCACCACTGTGATCGGGTTCAGCGGCCTGGCGGGCGCGGTGGCGGTTCTCGCTGTCGTGCCGCTGTGGCAGCGGCGACCCGACTCCAGACCTGCGAGGTCCGAGTCTCCGGTCGAACAAGCCCGAACGACTCCGAACGCCGACATCAGTACCGCCGAGGCAGGTCGTGGCCGACGCTGAGGTCACCTGGCGGGCACGGGGCCCGTCACCGAGCAGAGAGGAGAAGGGCATGCGCAGCGTTCGCAACCGTGGCATCAGCTGGACCTGACCCTGACGCTCCAACCGGGTGGTCGCCCGGAAGGCGACCACCCGCCCCTCAACGTTGGTGCGAGTCAGTCGACTGCGGCCCGCCAGCTCCAGGAGGTACGTCGGGCCCGGCCGGGCAGCTCACCGCGGCCGGTCATCCAGAGCAGCACCTCGGGTACCGCCCCGGCCGGGGCGTCCGGGAAGAGTCGCCGCAGCACCAGCGCGCTCAGCCGCTGCGGCGGCTGCCACGGCACACCGAGACCGAGGGCGACGTCGTGGGTGTGCAGCACGGTCTCGGCCACGCCCATGGCGGCGAAACCGGCCGGATCACACGGACCGAAGTGCCAGGCCCGCACGTCCGACGCGGCGGCGTCGACGGCGGCGGCGAGCAGACCGGCGCAGGCCCGCACCACTGTGAGCACCTGCGTCGGGCTCGCGTCGGGGGAGACCCGCAGGTCGTACGGCAGATAGCCGTCATCCGGGCGGCCGGTGACCTGGCCCGCGTACGCCAGGAGGTCGTGCGCGACGTGCGCCGCGGTGGTCCAGCAGCTCCAGCTCAGCGAGCCGGCCGGCACCGACCAGTCGCGTTCCCGGTGCGGCAGCAGCACCCGGGTCATCTCGTCGGCTGCCTCCCGCAGGTCGGCACCGGTCACCGCCGACATTCGCCAACCCGCCGGGCAGCACCGGACGTGGGAATCCCGTTATGGGTAAAGAAAGTCGAGGCATGCAAGAATCCATCCTTGCATATGGGTGGAGGCGAGCGGAGTGTTGCCCAACCTCGTGGTGGACACGACGGTGCTGCCCCCGGCGGACCGGTTCGCGTTCTGGTACGCCCTGGTCGCTCAGGAGACAGCGCCGGCGCACATCAGCAGCGGCCACCTGGACAACTTCGTGGCCTACGCGCAGGCCATCGATCTCGGTCGCATTCGGATGACCTCGCTGCGCTACCCGTCGCTGGACTCGATCCGGCCCACGAAACTGGTCCGCCGAGCCGAGGGGGACATGTATCAACTCGCGCTACCACTGACGGGTCGCAGCTCCCTGATCCAGGACCGCACCGAGTCCACGCTGGAAGCCGCGAACCACTTCACGCTCCTGGACACCGCGCGGCCGCACGTCGCCCGGCATCACGCTGACGGTCCCGATCCCGCCACCACGATCACCGTGCAGATACCGCACGCGGCGCTGCCCCTGGCACCGGACCGGCTCCGCCGCCTGCTGGCCACGCCGATGCCCTCGCACGTCGGCGTCGGCGGCCTGTTGGCCCACCACCTGCGCGGCATCGCGGCGCACCCGGAGCAGTTCGAGCCGGCCCAGGCCGAGATCCTGGGCGGGGTGGCGGTGGACCTGCTCACTGCCGCGCTCGCTCAGTACCTCGACATCGAGGACACCCTCTCACCGGAAGCGCGGCAGACCGCACTGCGGGCCCGGGTCGTCGAATTCATCGACCGCCACCTCGACAATGACGAGCTCAGCCCTCGCAGCGTCGCCGCCGCCCACCACATCTCACCGCGGTCGCTGCACCGCCTGTTCGAGGCGGAGGCGACGACGGTCGCCGAACTCATCCGCGCCAAGCGCCTGGAGCAGTGCCGGCGTGATCTCGGCAACCCGCTGCTGCGGCAGCCGATCCATGCCATCGCCGCCCGCTGGGGTTTCCCGGACAAGGCCCACTTCAGCCGCCTCTTCCGTGCCCACTACGGACGTTCGCCGCAGGAATACCGCAGGGGCGTCGCTCGCCAGGATCGGTGACCGCCCTCCCGACCGCTACCGCCGGCGGTCGGTCGGGTCGTCCTCGACGAAGTCACGGATCGCGGCGCGGACGCTCTCGCCGTACGGGTCGTCCGGCAGTCGCACCAGGTGTTCGCGGGCTCGGGCGAGGTGTTCCCGGGCCGGACCGACGTTGCCCAGGCGCCGGTGGCAGTCGGCCAGGTTGAGGTACAGCGACGGCAGGAACGCCTGGACCTGGAGCGAGGACAGATACCGCTGGGCGCGTTCGTCGGTCAGGTCGGACACGGCGGCCAGGGCACGTTCGTCCCAGGCCAGCTCCGCCTCGGTGGTGTCCTGCAGGTCGGCGAGATAGTGCGCCAGGGTGCAGCGGTGCAGGGCGTCACCGGTGGGGCCGAGTTCGTCCCACAACGCGGTCAGGGCGTCGCGGGCGGGGCCGTGCTGCCCCGATCGGCCGAGCTGCACCGCCTCGCCGATACGGGTCATTGTCGGGTCGGGAGTTGGTTGGTCGTCCATGTCGCCGATGGTCGGGCCTCGACCCGGTCGAGGGTCAAATCCGCCGCGTGTCAGAAAATTACAAAGCACTGCCCAGATCTTGCACTCCAGTGTCAAGTTTCCCTAGGCTGCCGGGGTGAGCGAACATTCGCTGGTCGAGGCGAGAGATCTGACGAAGGTCTATCCAGCACGTGGGTCCACTGCGGAGTTCCGGGCGGTCGACGGCATCGACTTCGCACTTGAGCGGGGGGAGTCGTTCGGGCTCCTCGGCCCCAACGGCGCCGGCAAGTCCACCACCATGCGGATGATCGCCGCCACGTCGCCGATCAGCGGCGGCAGCCTGCGCGTGCTGGGCATGGACCCGATGAGGCAGGGGCCGGAGATCCGCGCCCGGCTGGGCGTCGTCACCCAGGACGACTACCTGGACAACGAGCTCACCGTGCGGGAGAACCTGCACATCTACGGGCGATACTTCGGCCTGTCGCGGGCCGTCATCCGGGACCGCGCGACCCGACTGCTCGACTTCGCCCAGCTTCAGGAGAAAGCCGGCGACCAGGTCGAGACGCTCTCCGGCGGCATGCGGCGGCGGCTCACCATTGCCCGCTCCCTGATCAACGAACCGGACATCCTGCTGCTCGACGAGCCGACCACCGGCCTCGACCCGCAGGCCCGACACGTCCTGTGGGACCGGCTCTTCCAGCTCAAACAGCAGGGCGTGACGCTCATCCTCACCACGCACTACATGGACGAGGCCGAGCAGCTCTGCGACCGGCTCATCGTGGTCGACCACGGCCGCATCGTCGCGCAGGGCTCACCCCAGGAACTCATCACCAGGTACGCCACCCGGGAAGTTCTCGAACTCCGCTTCCGCCTCGACGAGCGCGACACCGCGGCGGAGAAACTGCTGACATCGGTGCTGGCCACCGGCGGCAACGACGACGAGGGCCGCGTCGAGCTGCTCCCCGACCGGGTGCTCGTCTACACCGCCGACGGCGAGGCGGCCCTCGCCACGGTGCACGCCATGTCGCTCACGCCGCTCACCGCGCTGGTCCGCCGCGCGACGTTGGAGGACGTGTTCCTCAAGCTCACCGGCCGATCGCTCATCGAGTAGCAGGAGAGGTCACTGGTGTTTCGTGTATTCAGGTACTGGTTGACGCGCTACCGGCGTACCTGGCGGGGCTCGATCGTGATCAACGTGCTGAACCCGTTGCTGTTCCTCATCGGCATCGGCGCCGGGCTGGGCGCCCTGGTCGACGACAACGCGCCCGCCCAGATCGCCGGCGTCTCCTACGCGGCGTTCTTCGCCCCGGGCATGCTGGCCGCCGCCGCGATGCAGAACGCGTTCCTGGAAGGTGCCCCGGGGGTCGCCCGCGCTGCCGGCTTCGGGGCGTACCGCAGCGCCACGCCAACGCCGCTGAGACCGGAGCAGCTCGCCGCCGGGCACCTGCTCTTCATCACCTTCCGGGTGCTCATCGCCAGCGGTGCCTTCATCGTGGTGATGGCCGCGTTCGGGTTGATCGGGGGATGGTGGGCCCTCGGAGCCCTGCTCGGCGCGACGCTGACCGGGGTCGCGTTCGCGGCACCCGCCGCCGCGTGGGCGGTCGGCGTCCGCAAGCTGCGCCACATCGACACGGTGTTCCGCTTCGTCATCATGCCGCTCTACATGTTCTCCGGCACGTTCTTCGCGGTCTCGCAGCTGCCCGAGTGGATCCGACCGGTGTCCTACCTGCTGCCGCTGTGGCACGGGGTGGAGCTGTGCCGCACGCTCAGCCTCGGCACGGCGACGATCACCGGCAGCTCCGTCCACATCGGCTACCTGCTGGCACTCGCGATCGGCGGCTTCCTGGTAGCGCGGGTCACCTACCGCCGACGGTTGCACCCGTGACGGCCCACGCCCAGAGCATCGTGGAGGCACCATGACCACCGTCGTCGTACCCACCTGGACGAGACGCCGGGCCCTGGCGCTCATCGAACGCAACTTCATGATCTACCGCCGGTCGGTCACGCCGCTGCTCAACGCGCTCGTCGAACCGATCCTGTACCTGCTGTCGATCGGCGTCGGCGTCGGGATGCTCGTCGGCACGGTCCCCGGCGTCGACGTCCCGTACGCCGCCTATGTGGCCCCGGCGATCCTGGCCACCACGGCGATGAACACGGCGTTCAACCAGACGAGCTTCGGTGTGTTCATCCGGATGAGGGTCGAGAAGACCTACGAGGCGATCCTGCCGACACCGCTCTCCGTCACCGACATCGCCGTCGGCGAGGTGACCAGCGCGATGATCAACGGGCTGCTGACGTCGATCGGATTCCTCATCCTCATGGCCGTCGGTGGGCTGCTCACGTCAGCCTGGGTGCTGTTGGCCCTGCCTGCGTCGCTACTGATCTCGTACGCGTTCGCGGCCGGCGGGCTGGCCGTCACCACGTACCTGCGAGACTTCCCCGACTTCCAGTACATCCAACTCTTCATGCTGCCGATGTATCTGTTCGCGACGACGTTCTACCCCCTGTCGGTCTACCCGGAGGCGGTGCGGCCCCTGATCCAGGTGCTGCCGCTCTACCACAGCATCGAGCTGGTCCGGGAACCCGCGTTGGGCCACCTCGGCTGGGAGCTGCTGATTCCGGTGGCCTACCTCGTCGCGTTCGGCTCGATCGCGATGTACGTCGCCACCCGTCGAATGACCCGGGCAATGCTGCGCTGACCGGCTCGAGATCGCGTCATCGCTGGGCGACGATGGCCTCGAGCACCGAGCGGACGGATGTCGGGTGGTGGCCGATGACTGCCTCCAGCGTCGGATCGGTCACGGCGAACTCCTTCTCTCGTGCCGCGCGGTACATGCCGAGAGTGAAGTCGGCCGCCGCCGGGGGCATGCCACGCGCGATGACGGATGCCCTCCACTCGTCGTCCTGCGCGACGACCCGTTCGACGGTGCGGCCCGTGATGTCGCTGAGGATGGCGGCCACCGCTTCGAGGTCGAGCGCCTCCGAGGCGGTCAGCGGTGCCGTCACCCCGTCGAGGACGCCGTCCTCGCTGAGGGCGACGGCTGCGGCCTCGGCCAGGTCGGCGTGCGCGGTCCAGGACACCGGGCCGTCCGCCGGCGCCACGAGTTGCCCGGTCTCCAGGGCCGTGCCGATGGAGAAGCTGAGCGTGCTCGCGTAGAACCCGTTGCGCAGGGCGGTGAAGGGAACTCCCAGTCCGGCCAGGTGTTCCTCGGTCGCGGCGTGCGTGGGCTGGGCGGCGAAGAGCGAGTCCCGGGAGGCGGCCTGGTGGCTGGTGTAGAGGATCCGGTTGGCTCCCGCGTCGTGGGCGGCGTCGATGGCGGCCCGGTTCGCGACGAGCGCGCCGGGGCCGCGGATGGCGGCGGAGACGATGAGGACCTTGTCGGCACCCTCGAAGGCGTGCCCCAGCGTGGCCGGGTCGGTGAAGTCTCCGACGCGCACCCGCACACCCCGCTCGGCGAGGCCGGCGGCCCTATCGACGTCACGCACGCTCACGCCCACGGCGTCGGGCGGTAGCCGGTCGAGCAGGCGGTCGACGATCTGGGACCCGAGGTTTCCAGTGGCACCGGTGACGACGATCATGATGGCACTCCTTGTTATCGTTGATACGCAGCGAACGTTAGCATCGGTAAATCGTGGATAACAAGAGACTGTTAGCATCGGTACATGGTGACGACGCAGGACACCCGCGACGACGTCCGTGCGGGCATCGTCGCGGCGGCGACCCAACTGCTGCGGGAGAAGGGCGCGAACGCGGTGACGACGCGCGCCGTCGCCCAGGCCGCGGGCGTGCAGGCGCCGACCATCTATCGCCTGTTCGGCGACAAGGACGGCCTCATCGACGCCGTCGCCGAGCACGTCATGGCCACCTACGTCAGCGGCAAATCGGTCGCAGCGGACGCCGCGACGGGCGACCCGGTCGCTGACCTGCGCGCCGGATGGCGCGCACACGTGAAGTTCGGCCTGACAAACCCCGAGTTGTACGCGCTGATCGCCACCCGGGGGAGCGGTGCACCCTCGCCGGCAACAATCGCCGGCCTCAAGGTGCTACGTCGTCGCGTCCGACGACTCGCCACAGCCGGCCTCCTCCGGGTCGACGAGGAACGCGCGCTAATGATGATCCACTCGGCGGGCAACGGCACCATCCTCACACTGCTGGGAATGCCCGCCGACCAGCGCGACCTCGGTCTGGGTGAGGCCATGCTCGACGCCGTGCTCGCCAGCATCCTGGCGACAACTCCGGTCACACCCGACACCACCGCGAACGCGGTCGCGGTGACCTTCGCGACGGTGCTGCCCGACCTCGCGGGGCTCACCGACGCCGAACGCGCGCTGATGGCCGAGTGGCTCCACCGGTCGCTGACCCACCAGACGCCGTGATCACCTGGCGAGGAAACAACTCGACGCGACCGCGCCGGGGGAGATAGCTTGCAGTCGACCGCGACACCGCCCGAGGAGGTGAGACCCATGAACGTTGTAGCGATGTGGGTGCTCCCCCTCGCCGTCCCGGTCGGGCGATTGACGTAGGTGTCGCCGGGAGCGCCTTGCCAACACGGCACTCCCGAAAGGCAACACCTATGTACCCTCCGCGATTCACCGCCGAGCCGCCGTCGACCGATCGCACGCCCCGAACGTACGACGTGATCATTGCCGGCTGCGGGCCGACCGGTGCGATGCTCGCCGCCGAACTACGACTGCACGACGTACGGGTCCTCGTACTGGAGAAGGAGACCGAGCCGGCATCGGCCGTCCGCATCGTCGGCCTGCACATCCGCAGTCTCGAGCTGATGGCGATGCGCGGGCTGCTGGACCGCATCCTCCCGCACGGGCGGCAGCGTCCGGCCAGCGCCTTCTTCGCCGCCATCCCCAAGTCCGCGCCCAAGGGCCTGGATTCCCGGTACGCCTACCTGCTGGGCATCCCGCAGCCGGTCATCGAACGTCTACTCGAAGAGCACGCCATCGAACTGGGCGCGCAGGTCCGGCGCGGTTACGCGGTCGTCGGTCTCGAGCAGGACGACGAGGGTGTGACAGTCGAGCTGGCCAACGGGGAACAGCTGCGATCGCACTACCTGGTCGGCTGCGACGGCGGGCGCAGTACCGTGCGCAAACTGCTCGGCGTCGGCTTTCCCGGCGAGCCCGCAAGGACCGAGAGCCTGATGGGCGAGATGGAAGTGGGCGTCCCGCAGGAGGAGATCGCCGCCAGGGTGGCCGAGATCCGCGAGACCCATCAGCGATTCTGGCTCCGGCCGGCAGGCGTCGGGGTCTACAGCGTCCTGGTCCCCGCCGCCGGGGTCAGCGACCGCGCCGAACCGCCCACCCTCGACGACTTCGCACGCCAGTTGCGCGCCATCGCCGGGACAGATTTCGGCGTGCACTCCCCGCGCTGGTTGTCCCGCTTCGGCGATGCCACCCGGCTGGCCGACAGTTATCGGGTCGGGCGGGTGCTGCTGGCCGGTGACGCGGCGCACATCCATCCGCCCATCGGCGGACAGGGCCTCAACCTGGGTGTCCAGGACGCATTCAACCTCGGCTGGAAACTGGCCGCGCAGATCCGCGGCTGGGCGCCGGAGGCACTGCTGGACACCTACCAGGCCGAACGCCGTCCGGTCGCCGAGGCGGTGCTGGACAACACCCGAGCCCAGACGGAGCTGCTGTCCACCGAACCGGGCGCACAGGCGGTGCGGAGGCTGCTCATCGAGCTGATGGAGTTCGACGAGGTGAACCTCCATCTGCTGGAGAAGATCACCGCCGTCGGCGTCCGCTACGACTTCGGCGCCGGCCCCGACCTGCTCGGTCGCCGCCTGCCCGACATGGACATCACACAGGGGCACCTCTACGGTCTGCTGCACCGCGGCCGCGGCCTGCTGCTGGACCGCACCGAACGCCTGACCGTCGGCGGCTGGTCAGACCGGGTCGATCACCTCGCGGATTTCACTGCGGCACTGGACGTTCCGGCCGTCCTGCTGCGCCCCGACGGCCACGTCGCCTGGATCGGCGACGACCAGCAGGACCTGGACGAACGCCTCTCCCGCTGGTTCGGCAAGCCCGCCCACTGATCTCGGGCCGGCGGCCTCAACGTCAAGGTTGGGGAATTCGCGGGGGCATAGCCGAGCACGGGGAATCCTTGCCCGGCCATGCCCCCGGCCGACGTCATTGTTGTGCGGCTGTGGCCTCAGGCGTGCGTGTGGCGCTTCTGTCGAACATCCCCGAGGAACTCGCCGCTTACTACGAACAGCACCACATTCGCTGGCTGCACCACATCGAACTCATCGCCTTCTCGTGCCGCATCGGCCAGGCCAAACCGGTGGGCGGACAGCTACGGGTGATCCGAGTTCGGTGAGAATCGGGTGTAGTCGATCGGCCAGGGCCGGGTCCGAGCGAGTGAGCTCTGCAGTCAGGGCCGTTGCGGCGGCCGAGAGTGCGCGACGTAACTCAGTCTCGTCCGTGGAGCGAACCAGGGTCGTTTCGAGCGGTCCGGTGATGTCGGCGGGTAGTAGGTGGACACCTTTGGCGTAGCTGGTGGGGTGGCCCAGACGCTGGCAGGCGAGCGCGATTGTCTGGGTGCGCATGGCGCCGATCCAGTGCTCCGCTTGCCAGTATCTCCCTCGTTCGATGCTGATCCGCGCGTGTAGTGCGTGGTGCCATGCCAGGCCGGCGATCTCGTCGTGGCGGTTCGTCGTGGCGGCCGGGGGTGTTGTCGATTGCCCGAACACGAGTCGCCAACTCGGGCCTCGCGGCCCGAATTCGGCTTCCGGGCTGAACGCGAGGTCGACTTCCAGGCAGCGAGGCAGGAGGAACACCCGGTAGATCGCAGACCCGGACGTCAGATCCCAGTGGTGGACTGCGGCGAAGTCCCGATACAGCTGTTGTGTCCAGCGATGCATGACGGCGTCGAGCGGGTCGCTGACCGCGAAGGCCAGATCGATGTCCGACCAGCGATCCTCATCGCCGGTGGCGTGTGAGCCGGTGATCGCGGCGGCGACGACAGCGGGATCGTGTTCGGCCAGGTGCAGCAGCCGCTGCCGGATCAGGTCGCGTTCCTCTACGGAGAACATGGGTTCAGCTGCTCCATGAGCGTGTCGTCCTTCATGCCGTGCTGCCCTGTTGATCCTGACAGACTGCGCGCATGACAGGTCTGACAGCCGAACTCGTGGTCGATGGTCGTGGCCCGCAGACCCCGGCGCTCGCCCCGAACGGGCGCCTGCTCTGCTACGTCCTGGCTCCCATCGGCCGGACCGGTGACCACCTCGACACCGAACTCTGGCTCGTACACACCGATGGCGCCGTCGCGTCACGCCGGGCGACCGGCGACACCGCGACCGAGTCCCAGCCGTGCTGGTCGGCCGACTCGGAAATGCTGTTCTTCCTGTCCGACCGCGCCGACCGCGGTACCCCGCAACTGCACGGGCTCACCCTCACCGACGGCACGATGACCACGTTGACCAGTTGGTGCGGCGGCGTCCTCGACCACCTGCCGCTCAGCAACCCCAACCTGGTCGCTCTGCTCGCCGAGGACGAACCCACCGAGCAGGACACCCTCCGTGCCCGGGACCGTCATGACGCCATTGTCGTCGGCAAGGGCGAACCACGTGCTCGGTTGCGCCTGCTGGACCTGCGCACCGGCCGGGTCACCACCCCGAGTGTGTTCGGTGATCGGCACGTCGTGGAACTGCGGCAACGTCCCGACGGCGGCCCACTGGCCGTGCTGACCTGGGCCAGCGCTGACAACGACTACGGTCCGCGCACCGGCCAACTGCACCTGTTCGACCCCACGACCGGGACCGTGGAGAACCTCGGACCGGTCGACGTCGACGCGCGATCTCTGACCTGGTGGCACGGCGCAGACGGTTGGCACCTCGGATACATCGCGCTCACCCCACCGGGACTGCAGGCCGGCACCGCCGTGTTCGACCTGGCCATGGAGAGCCGCGTCCTGCGCAACCGCACCGCTGGTCTCTCGATGTGCCCCACCGAACTTCGCCAGACCGACGCCGCCCCGCTGGTGGTGCTCGCCGACGGCCTGAACACGACCCTGTCTCGGCTCGACCCCACCGACCTCACGACACTGTCGCATCACCCTGGACGCCTCGACAACCTCACCATTACTGCTACCGGCGACGCAATCGCGCTGCTCACCGGCACCCGCTATCAGCCCCCGAACGTTCACATCGGAGCGCCAACCGGGCCGCTGCGAAGGATCACCAACACCCGGCCGGAGCTGGACGGCATCGCACTCGGCACTCAACAGCCGCTGGCCTACCGCGCCGCCGACGGGCTCGACCTGGACGGCTTGCTCGTACTGCCGGTCGGAAGAACCGCGTCGGAGGGCCCGTTCCCGCTGGTAACGATCGTGCATGGAGGCCCGTACGATCGCTACGCCGATCGTTGCCAGCTGTTCTGGTTCCCCAGTGCGCAGTGGCTGGCCGCCGCCGGCTACGCGGTGTTGCTGCCCAACCCGCGCGGCGGCCAGGGCCATGGCCACCAGTTCGCCGCCAGCGTCGCCGGTCGGGTCGGCCAGCAGGAGTGGACCGACATCCTGACCGGCATCGACCTCCTCATCGCCGAGGGCATCGCCGACCCTGACAGGCTGGGCATCGCCGGCTGGAGCCACGGCGGCTTCATGTCCGCCTGGGCCGTCGGCCAGACCGACCGCTTCCGCGCCGCGCTGGTCGGCGCCGGCGTCGTCGACTGGGGGATGCTCGCCGCGACCGGGGAGAACGGCCAGTTCGAAGCCGCGCTCGGTGGCAGCACCGGCTGGTCCGGCATCGGACCACACCCACACGACGCGGTCAGCCCGATCTCCTTCGCCAGCAACATCCGCACTCCGGTGCTCATCCTGCACGGCGCCGAGGACACGAACGTTCCCCTCGGACAGGCCGTGTACCTCCACCGGGCGCTGCGCCACTTCGACGTCGAGCACGAGTTCGTGATCTACCCGAGAGAGGGCCACTCGATCCGGGAACGCCACCACCAGATCGACGTCCTGCACCGGACCCGCGCCTGGTTCGATCGCTGGCTCTGACCCTGATCGGGGGCGCGTGGATCAGATGTTGTTGCTTCCCGACCGGTCGTCGCTGACGACAACTCGCCGCCCTGACCCGTCGGCGGACCTCGACCGCGGACGGGCCACGCACGTCTCGTGAGCAAATAGGCTGGCAGTGCCGGCCGTCGTAGCTGATTCAGGCGACATCCCGGCCCAGGCAATCGGCGTGCGTGGTGATCCACGTAGCGTCGCGTTGGTAGAGCTCGACGTGACGGCGAATGTCCTCCTGTCCCTGAACAGCCCGCGCCTCGGTGAAGGCGGCGAGGTCGTGTAGCCGATGGACTGCGACCTGGAGGATGCGAGCAGGATCTTGCTCGGAGCCGTAGGCACCGCAGAGCAGGCGCAGCCGACGTGCCCGCTCGCCCAGGTCACTGTCGATTGCGTCGCCGTTGTCGGGATGGGCCAGCGGCACCAGTCGGTAGGCAAGGTAGGCCAGATCCCACGATCGGGGACCGGGCGAGGCCGTGTCCCAATCGATGACGCCGGTCAGTCGCCGGTCGCTGAAGACCATGTTGTACGGCGCGAAGTCGTTGTGACAGATGACCTCAGCTGGCTGTCGTACCGGGAACTGCCATACTCCGCCGACGGTGTCGAAGCTGGCGCTGGCGTGGTGAAGGCGTGCGAGGTAGACACCTGCGTCGGTGAGGACGCCATCGCTCCAGATCCAGTCCGGCAACGGGTACTGCGGCACGAGGCCCGGCAGGTACGAGACGCTGTCGCGTCCGTGCTCATCGGTCCCGAGCGGTTGCGGAGCCCAGGTGCCGCCGCGCTCACGCAGGTGCCGTAGGAGGCGTTGAATCGTCGGGCTCCACGCCCCGGCGGTCCGCCGGACAGTGGCACCGACACGTGTTGCACCCCCCATGTTGCCGCCGGGTAGCGCTTCCTCCTGCTCGCCGACTGCGTTCGCGCTGTGGTCATTCATGCCGACATCCTCAGCGCGTGTGGGCCGCAGAGCCACCGCGTTCCCGAGGCGAGGCCGAAGCCCGGCGGAGCCAATTACTGGATTGTTATTAACAACAATCCAGTAATTACCTGGGACGAAAGGTGCGAAACGTACATGCATCATAATGACAGTTATGCTGCCTAACGACTGGGGATGGTGTAAGCCCCAGACAAGCCAACTGTCCTGTCCCGACGGGCTTGATGCGGACCGCTGCCGGTGAGGCGTCTGCCAGGATGACTTCCTCGATCGGTGGGGCGTGCTGCGCTTTTGCGGTCATGAACGGAGGAACGACGTGGGCCTCGTGCGGGGGCAGTTGCTTGACCACGTCGCTGACATGGTTCCGACGATCCTGGACCTTGCGTGGCGGACCGCCGCGCCGGGCACGGTACTCATCGTCGACGGGTTGTTCCTGCACCGTGACGAGCTGGTGCAGTTCTGGGACTTCTCCGTCTTCCTTGACGCGCCGTTCGCGGTCACCGTGGCACGGATGGCTCGACGCGACGGCTCGCATCCGGATCCCGAACATCCCAGCCTCGGCCGCTACGTCGGCGGCCAGCGGCTGTACTTCGCCGCCTGCGCCGCACGAACGCGCGGACGTCGTCATCGACAACCAGGATGTGACCCGACCGGTCCTCGCCAAGGCCGACATCGGTCGACGATGATCGGGATGAGTGAGAACGAGCCGAGCCGGACCGCTGGTTCTCATGGGCAACTTGATCGGCGTCATTCGGTGACTTAGGAGGGCGGATCGATGAAGTTTCTTCTCACGTCGTCGGGCATCTGCAATCCGAGCATCTCCGACGCGCTCGTCGACCTGCTGGGCAAACCGATCGTCGAGGCCACGGCCCTGTTCGTCCCCACCGGTGTCTACCCCTTCCCCGGCGGAGGCGAGAGGGCGTGGAAGGCGATCCACGGCCGGCCTTCGATCCCGCTGTCCCAGCTCGGTTGGAAGTCCCTGGGGGTGTTGGAGCTCACCGCGCTGCCGACCATTCGAGAAGAGAACTGGGTCCCGGCGGTCCGGGGGGCCGATGCCCTTCTGGTCTGGGGCGGCGATGTGCTGTACCTGACCTACTGGATGCGCCAGTCGGGCCTGGCCGACGTCCTGCCGTCGCTGAGTGACACGGTTTATGTGGGGGTCAGCGCCGGGAGCATCGCTGTCACCCCGTACAACTGCGACGCCGAGTTCGACAGTCAATTCGTCCCTGACGGCAGCGACATGGCCCAGGGTGCCGACCGGGCGCTGGGGCTGGTGGATTTCACGCTCTACCCCCACCTCAATCATCCGGACATGGAGGACACCGACCTGTCCGACATCCAGAGGTGGGCGTCCAAGATCCCGGTCCCGACGTACGCCATCGACGACAACACCGCCATCAAGGTGGTCGGTGGCACCGTCGAGGTCATCTCCGAAGGAGACTGGAGACTGATCAACCCCTGACCGGGACGTCCCTCCAGACACCGACGCGAGCGCTTGCTGGTCACCGGGTTGCGGGGCGCCTGCTACCGCGGCAACCGCACTGCTCCTGATGCTTCAGATCGAGTTGCGATACCCGTCGGGTACGACGCCACAGTTTCGGCAGGCCCTTCCGGGGCGGGAATCGTCGTCGCCGCAGACCAGGCATCGTCCGGCCAGGTCGACCCCTGCGGCGTACGCATCGAGCACCCGCTCCACCACGATCGAGAGCTCCCCGGTGGGATGCTTCCGCGGATCGGGGCAGTAGGCGATGTCGTGGCAACCCCACGAGTCCCACGGATGCGGAGTGGTGGGGGTTCGTCGGCCCGCCTGCTTCTGCAGTCGCCGCTGGGCCGCGAAGGCGACTGCCCTTGCCAGCACCAGAGCGCGGGCTGTCTCGAGTTCACCGAGGGCCCGGACCAACGACGGGGGATCGCCTTCAACGTCGCGGGGGATGCGGTGCCGGGTTGCCAGGTGGTGCCAGGTGGCGTGGAAGCCGTACGGCGCGAAGTGGTAGAGGCAGTCCCGTAGATGCGACCGGCGCCGTCGAGGGCTGAGGCTCTCGTCCCGCACCCGGCGGGCGGTCGCGGGGAAACTGGTCATCTCAGGATTATCGCTACGAGCGGCCGTACGCGGCGCGGGCCTGGGCTACCTCGGCGGCCTCACGTTCACGCCACCGGCGCTGAGCCTCCCGGTTGCAACTGCGACAGACCCGACGGTACCGGCCGGTGGCCGGGTCGAGCTCACGGTCGTGTCCGTTGCGGCACTGTGCCGGCTGGTTGCGGCTGCGGCAGGCCTCGGCCCGGCTGAGCTGGCGCAGATGTGTCGGCTCGATACAGTCGGCGGCGGCACAGGTCTGGTCGACGTCGAGGGCGGGGTCGTACCCGCCGACGAGGACGACGTACGCGGCAATGTGCGCCCACGCGCGGCCAGCGACCTTCTGGTGCACCCCGCGTCGCCGCCCGTAACCTTCGATGACCAGGCAGCCGTTCTCGGTGCGGTGTGAACGCTCCAGCAGGTAGGCGCGCAGCGACTCCTCGGTGTGGTACCGGGACAGACCCTTCACGGCTGAGAGCACATTGTCACCGTACCCACGGCACCCAGCATCGTCGAACGACGCTTGCCTGCCTGCTCGACGGCCAGTCGGCGTCACCGACATTCTTCGAGTTCGGTGACGCCGACGACCGGCTCAGGTGCGGATGCGGTAGTGCAGGGAGGCCACACCGTTGCTGAATCGGCGATTGCTCAGTAGCTCCAGCTCAAGGCGGGTGCCGCTGGGCAGCCCGGGCTTGCCTCCGCCGGTGAGGATGGGATGGATCAGCAGGTGGCACTCGTCGATCAGCCCGGCCTGGAATGCCTGCGCCGCGAGGTGTGCGCCACCGATGGTGAGGTCACTGGTGGCCGAGGCTTTCACGGCGCGTACCGAGGCGGGGTCGAAGCTCCGTTCGAGCCGGGTGTTGGCGGTCGAGGTCGCGTCCAGCGTTGTGGAGTAGACGATCTTGTCCGCTGTCTGCCAGACGTCGGCGAAGTCGGCAGTGAGCTTCGATCGCGACGCGAGGGAGGGCTCGGTCTCCCAGAGGGCCATCGACTCGTACAGGCGCCGGCCGTAGAGGTAGGTGCCCATGGGCCGGACCAGGTCGGTGACGAACGCGAAGTAGTCGTCGTCGGGTGGGGTCCAGTCGAAGCGGCCCTGTTCGTCCTCGATGTAACCGTCGAGGGACACGTTCGTCACGTAGATCAGCTTGGCCATGGCGCTACACCTCGACGTCGACTGCGACGGGGTGGACATTCCTCAGTGCCGCGTCCAGCTTGGTGAAGGCCTCGTTCCAACCCTGATGGGCGGGACCAAGCACCCGCCCCGGGAGCCACTGACGGATCTCGAGGCGCGTCCGTCCATCGGCCTCGTCGTGGAACTCGACCCGCATCCTTGTCTCGTGCGGCTCAACGCCCTCCGGCAGGTGCCCGGTGACGTGCGCGACGCCGTCGAGCAGTTCGCCGTCCACGACGTGGGTGAGGTCGATGTGGACCTCGACTCGAAGGCCGGGTTGGCTTGGAAAGACCTCGGTCCACCGCTGGTAGCCGCCAGGCCGAACGTCGAACTCCATCTCGTCGCGGGGCAGTGAGTTGCCGATCGGTCCCCACCATGCCGCCAGGTGGTCCGGGTCGGTGAACGCTCGGTAGACCAGCTCCCGTGGCGCGTCCACCACTCGCGAGATGACGATTGGCGGCTTGTCGCTGTCCATCAGTTCTCCTTGTCGTGAGCCTTGCTCGGGGGTTCCCGGTCGGGAAAAGCCGAGCCGTGGGCCGTTCGGTCCGCGGGGCGGCCGGCGGCCTGCACTGCCGTGAGGTGGGCGTCGAGGCGGGTGAGGGAGGTGTCCCAGATCCGCCGGTAGCGGTCGATCCACTCGGCCGCTTCGCGCAGCGGGGCGGCCTCGATGCGACTCATCCGCAATTTCCCCGACCGGGTGCGTGAGATGAGCCCGGCGCGCTCAAGCGCCTTGAGGTGCCGCGACACCGCCGGCATCGAGATCGGTAGCGGAGCGGTGAGCTCGGTGACCGTGGCGTCGCGGTCGGCCAGCTCGGCGAGGATCGCCCGTCGAGTCGGGTCGGCGAGCGCCGAGAACACCGCGCTGAGTTGATCGCTGCCAGACACCAGAGCCTCCCAGTCACTTAACCAACACGTTAAATGTAGTGCGGGATGAACGCGTGTCAACACGCCGAGGCATCGCTGCGGTCAACGGACCGCCGTAGCGCGCGTCGATCACTGACCCCAGGGCGGTAGCCAGACCTCGATGTCGGGCGACTGCACTCGCCGGGAGGCGAGGTAGTCGCGCAGCGCCCGCAGCGCGGGATGGGGGTTGTCGTCGCGCCAGATGAGTGACATGGGGTAGACGGGCGCCGGGTCGCGCACCGGTACGCGCCGCAGGTCGTAGCTGTCCGGCCACAGGTACCGGGTGCGAACGCCGGCGAGTGTGGCCAGCTCCGCTGAGTCGGCGATCTCGGCCAGCAGCGCCTCGTTGCCAAAGACCGGCCCGACCAGGTCGATGGTGAGGCCGAACGCGGCGGCGAGCTCGTCGTAGTAGTCGGCCCATTCGGTGCCGGGGGCCATGCCAGGCATCCAGATGCGGTGCTCGGCGAGCTGCGCGGGCGTGACGGTGCGGGCGTTGGCGAGCGCGTGGCGGGGGCCGACGAGCAGTTCGTGGTGCTCGTCGATCACGCGGGTGGTCCTGATCGCGGCGGGCAGGTGACGCGCGGCGACGGTGACGGCGTGGAAGGTGGCGTCGATCGTCCCCACCTCGACGGCCGCCATCGCGGCGTGTACGTCGGCGTCGAGGGTGACGACGTCCAACTCGATGTGGGGATGCGCGCGGTGGAAGTCCTGCAACAGCACCGCTGGTGCGATCCGTCGGCTGTGCACGTCGACGCGCAGCGCCCGTCGGCCGGGGCGTACGGAGGCGTCGGCGCGCGCCTCGGCCCGGAGCAGTTCACGGGCGTGCGGCAGGAAGGTCTGACCGTCGACGGTGAGGTGGGTGCCGCGCGCCGTGCGGGTGAACAGTCGTACCCCGAGGTCCTTTTCCAGTGCGGCGATGCGCTTGGAGACGGCCTGCTGGGTGATCGACAGCGCCGCGGCGGCGTCCTGGAACTGGCCGGCGTCGACGGCGGCGACGAAGGTGCGGACGGCGTCGAGATTCACCCGGCAAACCCTACTGACACAACCTCGGGTTGTGGCGCGCCGCTCATGCGGTTGTTTGATCCCTCGTCACTGGGCTTGCTTTGATCGCGGCGGTCAACGACGGGTTGTCGGGAGCGGGAGGTGCGGGCTTGTCCACGAGGAGGGCCATGGGGCGGCGGTTCGGCTGGTTGTGGGCGTCGTACGCGGTCAGCGCCTACGGCTCGGGGCTGGGTTTCGGGGCGTTGCCGCTGATCGCCGTGCTGGTGTTGCAGGCCAGCCCCGCCCAGGTGTCCGTGTTGGCCGCGCTGGGGCCGGCCGTGGGCGCGCTGATCGCGTTGCCACTCGGGCCGTGGGTGGAGTTCCACCGCAAGCGGCGGGTGATGATCGCGATGGATCTGGCCCGGTTCGCGGTCCTGCTGACGATCCCCGTCGCGTACGCGCTGGGCCGGCTCAGTTTCGGGCAACTGCTGGTCGTCTCGGCAGTGCTCGCCACCGCCAAGATCGCCTTCAACGCGGCCAGCGGCGCCTTCCTCAAGGCCCTCGTGCGGCCGGACGACCTGCTGGTGGCGAACGCGCGGTTCGAGTCGACGACCTGGAGCTCAATCGCGCTCGGGCCGCCGCTGGGCGGTGCCGCGGTGGGACTGTTCGGGCCGGTCGTCACCGTCGTGGCCGACGCGCTGAGCTACCTACTCTCGGCGCTGGGCCTCACCGCCATTCGCGGCACCGAAGAACGCCCCCGTCGCACCGGCGCGGGCCTGGTCCGGGCCGGTGAGCTGCTCGACGGCTGGCGGCACCTGCTGACCCACCCCGGTCTGCGGGCGCTCTACCTCAACCAGTTGCTCATCGCTGGGCTGATCATGGCCACCGAGCCGCTGCTGGCCGTGCTCCTGCTCGGCGAGCTGGGCTTTCCGCCCTGGCAATACGGCCTCGCCTTCGCCGTGCCCTGCGTCGGCGGACTCATCGGGTCACGCCTGGCCCGTCGGGTGGTGGCCCGCCACGGCCAACACCGGATCATCCGCACCGTGGGCACGCTGCGCGCGATCTGGCTGATCGGCCTCGCGTTCGTCCAACCCGGCGTGGTCGGTCTTGCCACGGTGATCGTCGTCGAGTTCGCGATCATCATCAGCATGAGCCTGTACAACCCGGTGCTCGCCACCTACCGCCTTCAGCAGACTCCGAAGGATCGCATCGTCCGTACCCTCTCTGCCTGGTCGATCGGCAGCAGCGCGACGATCGCCATCCTCAGCGCGCTCGGTGGGCTGCTCGCGCAGGCCACCAGCCCGCGTACGGCGATCACGGTCGCCGGGCTGGTGATCTTCGCGAGCCCGCTGCTGCTGCCCCGGCGCCCGGACGCCGATCGGGCGGCACCGGAGCGCTCCGCATGTGTCTCTACGATCGCGTGATGTTCCAGCCGACCTACCCGATCCGCACCGCACGGCTCACCCTGCGTCCGCTCACGATCGACGACCTCGACGACGTGTACGCGTTTCAGCGCCGACCCGACGTCGTCCGGTGGATGCTCGGCGCGGAGCCGCGTACCCGTGAGCAGTCGCGGGTTTCGGTGCTCGCCATGGCGGGCGAGGACGCGTGGCGCGCGGAGGGTGACTGCCTGACGGTGGCTGTGGTCACCGACGCCGGGGTGATCGGGATCGTGGAGTTGGTGTGGCGCAGCCGGCTGGAGCGTACCGCCGAACTCGGCTTTGTCTTCCACCCCGACCACGGCGGTCGCGGGTTGGCCACGGAGGCCGCCACGGCGATGCTGGCCTGGGGGTTTGCCGAGTTCGGGTTGCACCGGGTCTACGGGCGGTGCCACGCTCGCAACACCGCGTCTGCCCGGCTCATGGCGCGGCTCGGCATGCGGCAGGAGGCACGGCATGTCGAGAGTTACCTGTTCCGGGGGGAGTGGGCCGACCAGCTCGTCTTCGCGATCCTGGAGCGCGAGTGGCGGGCCGGGACCCGCACGCCGCCGTCGTGATCGTCCGCCACGGCGACGTGCGGATCAGGTGGACACCTCAGGCCTGGCGGCCGAGCCACTCCCGATAGGCGGTGGGCGCGATGACGGCGTCGTCGCCTGCGATGAGGACATCGCCGGACATGGCGGCGAACATGCCGGCGCCGTTGTCGGTGGTGACGGTGCGCTGGTCACCGCGGGCGGCGAGCGTGATCCGCCCCAGCTCGTCGAGGGCGAAGACGTCGGGCCCGGCGACGTTGCGGATGCCCTGCAACGGCGCGCCCATGCTGACCTCGGCGACGGCCTGCGCCACGTCGGCGGCGGCCATCGGCTGCACCGGCGTGCTGGGCAGGCGGACCGTGGTGTCGTCGGCCGTCCAGGACAGGATCGACTCGACGAACTCGAAGAACTGGGTGGCCCGGACGATCGAGTACGGAATGGGACCGGCCGTGAGGATCTCCTCCTGGAGGGTCTTGGCGCGGTAGTAGTCCAGGTCGGGCACCTTGTCGACGCCGACGATGGAGAGGATCACCGCGTGGCGGACGCCCGCGCGAGCGGCTGCGGCCAGCAGGTTGTCCATGGTCGTCTGGAAGAAGGCGGGCGAGGCCTCGTCGAAGGTCGGCGAGTTCGTCAGGTTGACGACGACCTCGGCACCGGCGAGCCCGTCGGACAGGCCCTGCCCGGTGAGCAGGTCCACCCCGGTCGACGGCGACAGCGGCACCGCCTCGTGCCCCGCGGCCTGCAGGATCTTGACGACCTGCGACCCGATGAGGCCGGTCCCGCCCAGTACGGCGATCTTCATGCCATGCACCTTCCCGTGACTGTGTGGCCCGACTGGCTGAGGTTCAGCCGTTACTCGGACCTTCCTTGTCCGAGTAACTATACTCGGACACAATGAGTCCGAGTAACGGGGTGGCTAGGGTGATGTCATGAAGATGTCCGGCGGGGTCGAGTGGGCGCTGCACTGCTGCGTGGTGCTCACCGTCAGCCACACGCCCGTTCCGGCGGCCAAGCTGGCGGAGCTGCACGACGTCTCCAGCAGCTACCTCGCCAAACAGCTCCAGGCGCTCGCCCGCGCCGGCCTGATCCACTCCGTGCAGGGCAAGTCGGGCGGCTACGTGCTGACCCGCGCACCCGAGAGCATCACCCTGCTCGACGTGGTCCGGGCCGTCGACGGGCCCGGCCCGACCTTCGTCTGCACCGAGATCCGCCAGCGCGGCCCGTTCGCGACCCCGGCCGACGCCTGCACCACGCCGTGTCCGGTGTCGCGCGCCATGTGGGCGGCCGAGGACGCGTGGCACCAGGCGCTCGCCGCGGTCACCATCGCCGATCTCGCCCGCGACGTCGACGCCACCTCGGGCCCGGAGGCCCTGGTCGGCATCCAGGCCTGGCTGACCGGCGGAGCCTGACCCAACCCGCCAGCGCCGGGTGAACACTGTCAGCCGGTGTGGCGTACCTCGATGTCCCAGATCTGCGCCCACGGACGCCGCAGCCCCCGGCACACGTGGATCGGGCCGCCGTTCTCCTCGTTGTCCACCTCGACGCGCTGGTCCACCCGCCCGGCGAGGGTGCACTGCTCGAACCAGGTGGTGAGCTGGTCGGGGCGCTCCCAGCCGACGGCGATGACCACGTCCGCGTCCGCGGGCGGCCGACCGAAGTCGACCATGCTGTTGTGCCCCGAGTACGCCCGGGGCAGACCACGGGCCGGCCCGTAGCGGGCCACGGCACCGGCCTCGCCGTAGTTGCCGGTGAGGACGACCGCCCGCGAACGCTCCTGCGGCGGCAGCCCACGGTGGACGGCCGCGAGAGAGTCGGCGAACTCCGGCCAACCGATCGTCTCGCCTGCGTCGTAGTTGACGTCGACCACGAAACCGGGCAACCGGTCGGCCGGCAGCACCGGCAGCAGCAGCACGACGTTGGGCAGCAGGAACGGCACCACGCCCAGCGTGAGCAGCCCCCGACGCCACCAGAGCGACCCGCGCGAGGCCCATGCCACGGTGACCAGCGCCCCGGCGGCGGTGAGGACCAGCAACAGTGGCGCGTCGTAGTAACCCTTGCCGCCGGCGATCAGCACGACGCCGACGACGACCACCCAGGCCCAGCCCACCGCCCGGTAGGCCCGCCACGCCGGTCGGCGTAGCAGCGCGACGAGGCCGGCGATCCAGATCGGTACGGCGTACGGGCTGATGATGACGAAGTGGAGGGTGAATGCCTCCAGGCGGCCACTGTAGGAGCTGTCACCGTCGGAGATGGAGGCCGCCACGCCGAGCTGCGGGAAGCCGTTGGCCGCCTGCCAGATCAGATTCGGCGCGGCCAGCAGCACGGTGATCCCGGCGGCGGCGAGCACCCACCGGTCGCGCAGCAGCCGACGCGGCCCGGCGATGAGCACCCCGGCGACCAGGCCGACGGCCAGCAGCGCGGGCAGCAGCTTGCTGAGCATTCCCACACCGAGCGCCAGCCCGATGCCCAGCGCCCAGTGGCTGTCACCGGTGCGCAGCAACCGCACCGCACACCACGCCGCGACCAACCAGACCAGCAGGTCGACGGTGGTGGTGCTGAGCAGGTGACCACTGGCGAGCACGATGCCGGAGAGCGCGGCGAGCACCGCCGCGAAGAGCTGCCCGCCCCGGCCGGCGCCCAGTTCCCGAGCGATGGCGGCGACCAGCAGCACCGCACCGCCGGCCAGCACCGCCGACGGGGTACGCAGCACCACCAGGTTGCCCGGGGCGATCGTGTCGAGCAGCCGGGCCAGCACCGGGACCAGGGGCCCCTGATCGACGTAGCCCCAGTCGAGGTGCCGACCGGCGAGCAGGAAGTACAGCTCGTCGCGGTGATAGCCGTAGCGGCCTGCGAGAAGCAGGAGCGTCACTGTGGTCGCAGCGGCCACCAACCACGGGCCACGGGTACGAATGCCGGGCTCCGGCGGCCGCCCCGACGGCGGCGACTGGGTCGGCCGCTGAGGTCGGTCGATCTCGATCGCGGGCTCGCTCACCCGCTCATGATGACCGGCGACGTCGCCGCGTGGGTGCCCCTACCGGCGTTCGGCACTGTCCCGAATGCGGGTGGCCGAGGCGGGTGCGAAGATCAGCTTTGTCACTTGGACCGAAAGGACGATATGCGCTATCGCACTCTGGGCAGCACCGGCACCGTGGTGTCGACCCTGTGTCTGGGCACGATGACCTTCGGCGCGGAGACCGACGAGGCCGGCAGCTTCGCCCAACTGGACCGCTTCGTCGAGGCCGGCGGCACCTTCATCGACACCGCTGACGTCTACTCCACCGGCGTCTCCGAGGACATCATCGGACGCTGGCTGCGCAGCCGACCCGACCTACGCGACAGCCTGGTGATCGCCACCAAGGGGCGGTTCCCGATGGGCCCGGGAACCAACGACGCCGGCCTGTCCCGGGTGCATCTCACCCGCGCCCTGGACGCCAGCCTGCGCCGACTCGGCGTCGAGGCCGTCGACCTGTACCAGGCGCACGCCTGGGATCCGCTGACCCCGCTGCCGGAGACGCTGCGGTTCTTCGACGACGCGATCAGCGCCGGCAAGATCCGCTACGCGGGGGTCAGCAACTTCACCGGCTGGCAGTTGCAGAAGGCCGCCCTGCTCACCCAGCACCTCAACCTCACCCCGATCGTGACCCTGCAACCGCAGTACAACCTGCTGGCCCGGGAGATCGAGTTCGAGTTGGTGCCGGTCTGCGAGAACGAGGGCATCGGCATCCTGCCGTGGTCACCGTTGGGCGGCGGGTGGCTGACCGGCAAGTACCAGCGTGACAGCACGCCCACCGGGGCGACGCGGCTCGGCGAGAACCCGCAGCGTGGTGTCGAGGCGTACGCGGGCCGCAACGCTGAGGAGCGCACCTGGCGGGTGCTCGACGCGGTCCGCCAGATCGCCGCCGACCGCGACGTGTCCATGTCGGCGGTGTCCCTGGCCTGGCTGGCGGCCCGACCGGCGGTCACCTCGGTGATCCTCGGCGCGCGGACCACCGAGCAGCTCGACGACAACCTGACCGCCGCCGACCTGGTCCTCGACGCCGAGCAGATGCGGCTGCTGGACGAGGCGAGCGCCCCGCTGGTGGGCGACTACCCGTACGGCGCGGCCGGCGTGCGCCAGCGTGCACGTGACCTGCCGGCCGGATCATGACGTCGTTTCCCGAGCCCACCGACCCTGCCGGCAGCCGCACCGAGGTCTTCCTGCGCTACCTGGACTACTTCCGTGAGTCCGTGGTGGCCAAGGTATCGGCGCTGGCCGAGCCGGAGCTTCGGCACAGCCGGCTGCCGTCCGGATGGACCCCACTGGAGCTGCTCACCCACCTGCGCCACGTCGAGCTGCGCTGGATCGAGTGGGGTTTCCAGGGCCGGGACGTCGCCGAGCCGTGGGGCGACCGCCGCGACGACCGCTGGTACGTGGCTCCCGACGAGACCCGCGCGGATCTGGTGGCGGCGCTGCGGGCGCAGGGCGAGCACACCACGGCCGTGGTGACGGCGCACGACCTGGCCGAGGTCGGCGCGCCGGGCCCGCGCTGGAGAGGCGCGGACCCGGCGTCGCTGGAGCGGGTGCTGTTCCACCTGGTGCAGGAGTACGCCCGCCACCTGGGCCATCTCGACGTGGTCGCCGAACTCGCGGGCGGCCCGGCCGGGAAGTGAGGCCGTCGGCTCGATAATGGGCTGATGCCGCTGCTCGTCGCACCAGCCCTGCCCGCCGGGAGCCTCGCCGCCCAGGAGCAACCCCACCTTCCGGTACGTCCCGGGCTGGCCCTGCGGCCGTGGCGCGACGACGACGCCCCGGCCGTCCGGGTGGCCTTCGACTGTCCGCAGATCCAGCGGTGGCACGTCCGGCGCATCGACGGCGACGACGAGGCGCGGTCGTGGACGGCCCAGTGGGCCGGTCGTTGGCGTGACGAGACGGCCGCCAGTTGGGCGATCGTCGACGCCGACGACCGACCTCTGGGTCAGGTGGGGTTGCGGGGCGTGCTGCTGGTTGAGGCGTCGGCGCAGCTGTCGTACTGGTTGTTGCCCGCCGTGCGTGGTCGGGGCGTCGCCACCGAGGCGCTGCTCGCCCTGACCCGGTGGAGTTTCACGCGGGCCGGTCTGCACCGGCTGGCCCTGGAGCACTCGACGGTCAACGCGGCGTCGTGCCGGGTGGCCACGCGGGCCGGCTTCACCGAGGAGGGTATGGCCCGGGGGTCGGTTCGCCACGCCGACGGCTGGCACGACATGCATCTGCACGCACGGCTGCGCACCGACGGCCCGATCTGATCAGATGGTCGGCGCGGGTGGCGTCGGCGTCGCGCCGTCCTCGTCGGCCCGTCGCATCGCCCGCGGCAGTCGCAGCGCGACGACTCCGGTGGCCACCAGCCCGCCGACGCCCGCGACTATCAGGGTCACCGGGGCGGACGTGGCGTCCAGCAGGACACCACCCGCGAGGTAGGACGTCGCGGCGGCGACCCCGATCGCACCGTACAGATTGCCGAAGACCCTGCCGAGCATGCCCGCTGGCACCGTACGTTGCAGCAGCGTGCTGGAGGCGACGTCCATGGCCGCCAACCCGAACCCACGGACGGCCTGCAGGGCGATCGCGGCGGCGACGGCCCAGGCCAGCCCGGTCAGCAGGTTGCCGACACTACTGACGGCGAAGCCCGCGATCAGCAGCAACGGCATCGACGCCCGGGTGCCCCATCTGGACAACATGGCGTATCCGGCCACCAGTCCGACACCGACCGCGCCCAGCAGCAGCCCGACAGCTGATTCACCGACGTGGAAGGTCTTCTGGGCCAGCAGCACCAGGGCCACGTCGTCGACCCCGTTGAAGGCGACCACAGCGGTGAAGCCAAGGAAGATCACCCGTACCGTCGGAACACTCAACAGATAGCCGATGCCCGCTCTGGCCTGTCGCAGCAGGGACGGCTGGTGCCCGTCGCCGGTCGCCGGCGGAAGTGAGGGGAGCGTCGCGAGCAGTACGGCCGAGACCAGGAACGACACGGCGTCGACGAGCAGCACACCACGCAGTCCGACCAGCGGGAACAGGGCCGCTGCGAGTAGGGGGCCGACCGCCTCCGCCGCGTTGGAGCCGAACCCGAGGGTGGAGTTGGCGGTCTCCAGGTCACTGTCACCGACCAGTGCGGGCACCGCCGCCCGAGACGCTGGTTGGAAGAGCTGCGAGGCGGTGGCGCGAATCGCGACGAGAGCCAGCAGCATCGGCAGCGAGGGCATTGTCAGCACGATGACCAGCAGGACCACAGCTTGGATGAGTTCGCAGACGACCATCAATCGTCGGAGATTGAGCCGATCGGCGAGGGCGCCGGTGAAGGGGCCCAGCAGGGATGGCGCGAAGTCTCCGACAAGGAGCAGAAGCGCGACTGCCAGCCCCTTACCCGTCGTCTCGGCGACGTGGAAGATCAGCGCGACAAGGCTGAGTGAATCGCCCGCGTACGAGACGAGCCGTGCCGAGAAGAGCGTTCGGAATGGCCTGTTGCGGCGAAGCAGCTGGGTGGGACGCAACGGCGCAGCGTCTGCCGTGGCGGACGCTGCGCCGGACATCTCGAACTTCCCCTGTCGCCGAGGGTTGCGGTGAGGCGTGGTGCTGCCGATACCCGGGACTGGTGAACCAGCCTGTGGGTGAAGGTAGCCATCACAGCGCCGGTGAGCGCGGTATTTACCGTTGCCGGGGAGCTGATTCAGGAACCGACCGGGACGTCGGTGGTGGTCCCGTTGGCGTCGGTGACCCTGACCTCGGTCGCATTCGCGGGCAGGAGTGCCGCGGTGCGGCCGGCGTCCTGCCACTGGCCGTCGCCGGCTCGGTAGCTCAGCGCCGCCCCTTCGGCGGCGACGAGAACGCCCTGGTCGTCGGGCAGTCGTAGCCGCACAGGTAGGGGCGCCGACCAGTCCGCTGTCGTGCTGGCCACCGCTTCGAATGGAAGATATTTTCCGGCGAGCAGCGCGATGACGTGGGACGGGCCGTCGTCGTACTGGACGGTTTCCACGAGGAGCCGCCGGCCGTCGGGGGTTGCCCCGTAGACCCACAGGAGGGGAGAGCCGTTGTGCGTGTGCGCTCCGGCAGTGTCGAGGTATTCGGCGAGGGCTTCGGTCGGCGCGTTCACCTCTTTGACAGCCGGGTCCATCCCCCAGACCTGTTCCGCGCCGGGCAACGTGTGGCGAATCAACGGCGGCGCCGGCCGATCCTTGTTGCCGGGGAACAAGACCTCGCTCGTGCCCTCGATAGGCATCGCGTTGCGCCGTTCAACAGGAGTCCGGGAGAGCGCGACGGTGAGCTTCGTGCGCTGTGGCGGCACCGACAACACCGCCGCACCGTCTTGGAACGCCACCGGCTCGAAGGTCCGCTCGATCTTGCCATCGGGCGCATACCGCAGTTGCGCAGAGAACTCCACCGGTTGCCCGAAGTCGAGCACGAGCAGCACGTCGCGCTGCGGTCCGAGCAGTATCGCCTGCTCGAGGCCGTCCGTTCCGGTGTCGGTGGCCTGCGTCAGGGTGCCGACGCGCGGCCCGTCGGCGGTGGGTTTGACGAACCCCATCGTCATGCCGTGCGCGCTACGTTGGGCGACGTAGGCGGCCGAACCAGCGGGCGTTCGTCCTGCCCACACGACGTTCGGTTCGCCGCGCGGCCGATCATCGGCCTGCTCGGTGCCGCGCTGCCACGCCTCGCGGACCTGCCGCAGGTACCCTTCGTCGGCGGCCAGATCGCCGCGAGTGGGCTCGTCCAACAGCGGCGAAGCGACTTGTGGATCGCCGGCGTTGCCGGGCAGGTCGAGGACGCCGGCCACGGGAACGGCCACCACGGCCGCGCAGACCGCCGCCAACACGGCTCGCCGGCGCACCACCCGCCGCCGCCCGCCCCGACGCACCTCAGCGAGCAGGTCCGGCGGGCTGACCAGGTCATTCGTCGCGCGATGCAGGATGCCGCGTACGTCACTGTCGTTCATGGTCATCGCGAGCTCCCGGTTCCAGTGATGGGCATGACGAGGTTCGATCCGGCCAGCGCCTCTCGCAGCCGAGCGACCCCACGGGAGGCGTGACTCTTCACCGCGCCCTCGGAGCAGCCCATCGCCGCCGCGACGTCGACGACCGGCAGGTCTTCGAGGTAACGGAGCACGACAGCGGCCCGCTGCCGAGGTGGCAACGCCCGCAGCGCCCCGACGACCAGCTCGCGAACCGCCACCACTTCGGCGTGGTCCCGGGCAACCCCGTCGTGGTCGCCCAGCGACTGTTCCGGACGGCGGGCACGCCGCCGCCACCGGTTGATCGACCGATTGACCAGGGCACGTCGCGCGTACGCCTCCGGGCTGCTCTGCACCCGACGCCAGCGCACGTACATCTGCTCCAGCACCTCCTGAAGCAGGTCCTCCGCCGCGTGCCGGTCCCCGGTCAGCAGGAAGGCAACCCGCAACAGCACCCCCGACCGTGAGCGGACGAAGTCGTCGAACTCCGCCCCACGCAAATTTCTCATCTGACCTCCCGGCCTCGTCAACCAGCAAGACACCAGGTGGGGTCGCGGGGTTTACCGGTCCGGCAACTTCGCGCGGGTCGGACCCGGTGATCCGGGTGGCGCGGGTGGTGGACGGCCAGCGGTCAGTAGGGGCAGGACCGCCCGTCGCGCACCATCTGCGCGTACTCGGCGCCGGTGATGCGCAGCCGATCGGTCTTGGTGCCGTCCTTGGCCCGACAACCGTCGAACGGACTGAGGTAGATCCAGGCGTAGGCCGAGTCGTCAGCGCGTCCGGTCACCTCGAACGGCTTGTCGCCGGGTGCCGAGATCACCATTGTCTGGCGTCGTCCGTCGGCGAGGTAGTCCAACTCCAGTCGCCATCGGCAGTGCTGCTTCGCGCTGAGCGCTCGTACCTGGATGACGTTCTTCTCACCCTTGGGCAGGGTGATCTTGTGGGTGGAGAAGAACGGGGCGCCGGCATCCTCGCCGTCCGGGTCGTCGACGAGCATGCGGGGATTCGGTCGATCCACGTGCGTCACGAGGACGATCTTCTGGGAGTCGCCCTGGGATTCGTTGGGTTCCTGAATCCCGGTGAGTGGGGGGCGGCAGGGCTCGACGAGGACGGGCCGGAGGTCGACGGCCTCGGCGGCCTCGTCCCGGGTGCCGACGAGGGTGATCTCCCAGGTGCTCCGTTCGATGTCGACAGCGCCGGCCTCGATGGTCGGGTCGTCCGGCCGTTTGGCGTCCAGGCGAGTCAGGTCGGAGCTGGCGGGGTAGACGTAGTCGAGCGCACCCTCCTGCGGGTACGGAACGTGCTTCAGGTCCAGGACGACGACAGGCCCCCGCCCGGCCAACTGCTCGGCCAGCTCGTTCGCGGGCTTCCACTGGTTGATCGCGCCGAGAACGACGGCGCCGAGCCAGGCGGCGACGGCACCGACCACGATCGTCAGCAGCCAGGTGACGGGACGTTTCCACCAGGCGACAGGTGCCGGCACCGGGGCCTTGCGGCGACGCGGACGCTTGTTACGTGGACTCATGGACCGGAGTCTCCTGCGTGTCAGTGGACGTGTCCGTGGACGTGTCGGTGTCGAAGAGCCGACGGGCCAGCAGCACGGGCAGCGCGACGAGCCAACCCCAGGCCGCGCCGAACCGCAGCGAGGAGGTCAATTGCGCGCCCAGGGACTCCCACGGGGCGCAACCGGTGGGGGAGTCCGAGATGGCGCAGCCGACGAGGACATCGGACGTCGCGGTCAGCGCGGACGCCGCGATCGTGGCACCCCAACAGACGACGACGAGCCCGAGGCGGTGCCCGGAGTTTGGCAGGCCGGGGAGCAGCGCCCAGAGCAGGAGCCACAGCACCAACAACAGGGCGAGGGCGAGCACCGACCTGTACACCCACACGTCCATCGACAGGGGATTCGGATCGACCTCGTGGGTCAGCCGGTATTCCACGTCATCGGGTGCGCGTGGCGGCGGGGACAGGGCGGGGCGGGACAAAAACACCCTGAGCAGCGCCAGGAAACCCCTCCCCGAATAGCTGTCCCACACCGCCTGGGTGCCGTTGACCAGCATGAGGACCAGCACCGGAAGGACGCCGGCCAGGGCAAGGTTCGCGCTGCGCCCCCGTACGTCGCCGATCAGCGGAACGCGGGGCGCGGCATCGACAACCGCGACCTGGGTCTCGTCGTCGCCCTCGTCAGCGCCTTTGTCTCTGCTGAGCCGGTCCAGCAGCAGTATCGCCAGGCTGGTGCCACCGACCAGGGATGCGTTCGTGAACGCCAGCAGGCAGCCGAGAAAGAGGGCGTCGGACGTCCAGCCGGTCAGCGTCAGGTGCGCGCTGGCGAGGAGCGTGGAATGGTCCAGTGCCTCGTTGGCGTACCAGCCGGCGGGGGCGGTGTGGACACGGACCACGAGGGTGGCCCACCAGAGCAGGTCCCCGATCGCCGTAGCGGTGAGGGCGGCGGCCGCGCCGGTCATCGCCGCGACGAACGGGTGCGTCCGCTGGGTGACGAGGCCGCAGGCCAGGTACGTCGACACTGCTATCAGCAGGATCACGACCCAGCGGATCAGTGGCGTCACCGCGTCCATCATGGGAGCGGCCGTGGCGTCGAGAGGGGCGAAGAAGGCCATTCCCTTCCCGAGGAACGTCGGAAGGTCGACAGCGGTCCGGGCGACGGTGAACGGGCCCGTCATGGCGCGGGCCTTGGCGGCGACCACCACATACAGGGAGATGGGGCCCGCCGTCGAGAACACGGCGACGAAAATCCTGAATGGTCGGCTCATCTTGCCGACCTCATCCCGGTGCGGGTCGTCACGCCGTCAGTCTCCCGCATCGCGCTGACTCGTACAGACCCCGGGAGGTGGTTGACGACCGCCTCAGCGGGTCTCCGCCCAGCCGACAAAGCGCGGGGTCAGATCGGGCAGCGCGACGTCCGGGTTGAGCTTGGTGAAGTCGGCAGTGGCTTCCTCCTGGACCTTCGCCAGGTGGCGTGACTTCGTCGCGATGGCCCGCGACGCCGGCTGACAAACCACATCGGACGTTGGCTCCCGGCGCTGGCCGGGAGCCTTCGTCGTGGGTGGGCCCGGCCGTCGCTCACCGCGCATCGACGATCGATCTGATCATCGCACGGCGGCGGGGTCGGCCGGTTGCGGTTGCGGGGTCGCCGGCCAGGTGAGTCGGCGTACGCCGGGCACGAGGGCGGTGCCCGCGCAGGAGGCGAGGACCAGCAGGCCCGCGACGGCCAGCGGGACGGGTGCGCCGAACGCGTCGGCGGCCAACGGCGCCAGGGCGTAGCCCAGCGGCATGGCGCCCAGCGACACCAGCCAGTCGTACGAGGTGACGCGGGCCAGGACCTCCGGCGGGAAGTGGTGCTGCACGACGGTCTCCCACACCGGGTTGAGGTAGCCGAGGGCGGTCAGCGCCACCGCGTAGGCGACGATCACCGCGGGGGCCGGCGCGGTGACGGCGAGTAGGAACAGCGGCGCGGCGTAGCAGGCCAGCCCGAGGTTGGCCAGCAGCACCGGCCGGTGCAGCCGGACCCGCCCGGCCAGCAGCGATCCGCTGAGCATCCCGATCGCGCCGGCCTGCAACAGCAGCACCCAGGTCGTCTCGCCGCCCAGGCGGTCGATGGCGACTGCCGGTCCGAGGGTCATCAGCACGGCGGCAGCGCCGTTCCACACGCCGTGCCCGAGCAGGCTGGTCCAGAACCAGTCGCGGGCGCGTACCTCGCCGAAGCCGTGGCGCAGGTCGGCGAGGACGGAACGGCGGGGCACCGGCACGTGGCGGACCCGCACCAGCGCGAGTAGCGCGGCGCTGAGCGCGAACGACGCGCCGTCCAGGATGAACGCCCAGCCGGGTCCGGCTGCCCAGACCAGCGCACCGGCCAGGGCCGGTCCGGCGAGGCGGCTGGTGTTGGCGGTGATCCCCATGAGGGCGTTGGCACGCTGCCGGTCGGCCGGTTCGACGGTGCCGGCGACCAGCGGGGACGCTGTCGGAATGGCGAACGCCGAGGCGGTGCCGCCGAGCGCGGACGCCACCACCACTGTGGTCAGCGACGGCTCGCCGCCGAGCAGCTCCACGCCGACTGCGAGCTGCGTGGCGCAGCGGACCAGGTCGGCCAGGAGGGCGACCCGGCGGGCGTCGAACCGGTCGGCCACCACGCCGCCTAACGGCAGCAGGACCAGCCGGGGGACGACCGCCGCGGCGAGGACGACGGCCAGCGCGCCGGTGGAGCCGGTGGCCCGCAGCACGGCCAGCGCCAGCGCGGCGGGCACCACCGCGTCGCCGAGGGCGGAGATGGTGCGACCCAGGAACAGCAGCCGGAAGGAGTGGTTGCGCAGTGGGTGAGCCATGCCCACAACATACTTCGACGTCGAATATTTCGGCAACGAATACTTCGGTGCTGAGGTAAGCTGACGCGGTGACCACGACTCCGGACGCCGTCGACCGGCACATCGAACGCTGGCTGCCAGTGGTGCCCGACCTCGACGCGGACGTCGAGGGGGCGGTGACCAGGATGATCCGACTGACCCGGCATCTGCGGGCCGTCAAGGAGCGGGTCCTGGTCGACCTCGACCTGCCGGCCCACGAGTACGACACCCTGCACGCCCTGGCCGGCCGCGGTGGCCGGGCCGCACCCTCGGACCTCGCTGCGGACCTCACGATGGCCCCCGCCTCGATCACCGCGCGGGTGGACGCGCTGCTGCGGCGGGGCTTCGTGCAACGGATTCCGTCGACAGTCGACCGTCGCCGCGTCGACGTGGAGCTCACCGAGGCGGGTAAGGCCGCGTGGCGCGGGGCGATGGAGGTCCAGGGTGCCGAGGAGCATCGCCTGCTCGGCGCGCTCACCGCGACCGAGCGGCGACACCTCTCCGACCTGCTGCGCCGGGTGCTGCTCGTCGCCGAACAGCCACCGAGCACGCCGCAGACCGACTGAACGGACCGCCTATCGACTGAGCGGGGCCGAAAATCGCCTGGCGGTCCGCGTACCGCTGATGCGAGGGTGACCGGCGTGACTGCGCATGTGCTGGCCGGGGCCCTGGCCGACGACGGACGGCGACGAATCTTCGCGGCGATCGTGCTGGGTGCGACAAGCGCGACCGAGGTCGCCGAGCGGACCGGCCTCCCGGCGCGGGTGGTGCTCACCGGGGTCCGCCGGCTCAGCGACGCGGGCCTCGTCACCGGCGCGGACGGAGCGCTCGCGCCCGACGAGGCGTCGCTGCGGGCCAGCGCGCGTGACAGTCGTCCGGCCGACGACGCCGAACCCGGCGTCGCCCCGGTGCTGCGGACCTTCCTGCGGGCGGGCGTCCTGGTGGGTCTGCCGGCGCAGCGGGGTCGACGGCGGGTAGTGCTCGCGCACATCGCCGAGCAGTCGTTCGAGCCGGGCACCCGCTATCCCGAGCGGGCCGTCGACGACGCGCTCAAGCCGTGGTGCGCCGCAGGAGGGTCGGATCACGCGACGCTGCGCCGGTATCTGATCGACGAGCAGTTGCTCATCCGCGAGCACGGCATCTACCAGCGGCTCTGACCGTCCGCCGCGCGAACGGTCTGGTTGCGGAGGATCTTGCTAGCCTCGGCGCATGACCTCCTGCACGCCCTCCGATGGCCCGCCGGACCTGTTGTTCCTGCTCTCCTGGGCGAGTCACGCGTTGCAGACCGAGCACGCCGCCGGGCTGGCCGAGCTTGGCATCTCGCCGCGGGCGCACTACGTGCTGGCGCAGGCCCACACCGGTGAGCTGACCCAGCGGGAGATCGGCGAGCGGTGCGGTGTGGACAAGACCACGATGGTCGTGACGCTCGACCAGTTGGAGCGGGCCGGGCTGGCCGAGCGCCGTCCGGTGCCAACGGACCGACGGGCCCGGATGGTGGCTGTGACACCGGCGGGGGAGCAGGTGCTGCTGCAGGCGCAACAGGTGGTCCGGCGCATCCAGGACGACCTGCTGGCAACCCTGCCCGAGCAGGACCGGGAGGTGTTCCTGCGGGCTCTCCTGGGGCTGGTGAGCGGACCACTGGCCAACACCTCCCCGTACGCGCCGGGAGCCCGCTCCGGCTGTTAGTTCCGAGAAAGATAGTTCCGAACAAGACTATCTGTTACGGTCGTACTCGTTCGTGTCCCCTGAACGAGGAGCCGTCATGAGTGCTGTCACCGTCACGACCCCCGCCCCCTCACCACTGCGCCGCCGCGTCCTCGGCGTCGCCGCCGCCGTCGTGGCACCCCTGGCCGTCTGGGTGATCGGCGCGCTGGCCGGAGTCGACTACACAGTCGAGAGCCCGGGCCAGCCCGCCACTGTCATCGGGGCCGGCGCGGTCGTCATGATCTCCCTGGGAGCCGCACTGCTCGGCTGGGCGGTGCTGGCGCTGCTGGAGCGGTTCGCCACCCGGGTCGCCCGACCGGTCTGGATCTCGCTGGCCATCGTCGTGACGGCGCTGTCCTTCGCCCCGGTGCTCGCCGTCGAGGCCACCTGCGGCGCCAAGCTCGCCCTCGGCGCGACGCACGTGGCAGTGGCTGTCGCGCTGATCGCCCTGCTGCCCCGCCCGCGCCGGTAGGCGGCCCGCTGCTATTCCCCCCGCCCACCTCGTGTCGCGCTGACCACGGGGTGGGCGAAATCCTCGGGAGTTGACGCGCCAAGGTTGCTAGCATCGCCGTCATGGCACGAGGTATCTGGTCGCAGAAGGTCCGCTCCGCCCGCTGACGGCGGCGCCCTTTGTTCTGCTGAGTTCGCGCTCGCCGTCCCGGTTCCCGCCGGGCGGCCGTTAGCTGCTGCCCGGCTCCATCGCGAGCTGCGGAGCACCGTTGAACCTCACCCCGAACCCCGAAACCATGTCCCGGCCCGTCGAGGCCGGCAGCGCGCACGTGCGCGCCACCGACGTCACGGTGACCCGCGGGTCCCGGCGCGTCCTCACCGACGTCTCGGTCACCGTCTCCGCCCGGTCGAGGGTGGCGGTCGTCGGCGAGAACGGTCGCGGCAAGACGACACTGCTGCACGTCCTCGCCGGGCTGATCACGCCGGACGACGGCACCGTGCAGCGGGCCGGCACGATCGGCCTGGCCCGCCAGGAGCTGCCCGCCCGCGACGGCGAGACGGTCGGCACCCTCACGTCCGAGGCGCTTGCCACGTCGCTCACCGCCCTCGCCGCGCTGGACGAGGCGACCCTCGCCCTGACCGCTGGCGATCCGAGCGCCGAGGACCGCTACGCCGCCGCGCTCGACGCGGCCACCCGCCTCGACGCGTGGGACGCCGAACGTCGCGTCGACGTGGCACTGGAGGCCCTCGACGCCTGCACCGACCGCGACCGTCCCCTGGCGACGTTGTCGGTGGGGCAGCGCTACCGGGTGCGGCTGGCGTGCCTGCTCGGCGCGCGCCACGACGTGCTGCTGCTCGACGAGCCGACCAACCACCTCGACGCCGACGGCCTGGACTTCCTGACCCGCCGGCTCCGCGAGCACGACGGCGGTCTCGCGATCGTCAGCCACGACCGGGCGCTGCTGCGCGACGTCGCGGACCGGTTCCTCGACCTCGATCCGACCCACGACGCGAAGGCACGCATCTACGCCGGCGGTTACGACGCCTGGCAGGACGCGCGACGGCGCGAGCGGGAGCACTGGGAGCAGGAGTACGAGCAGCAGCAGGCCGAGCGTCGACGACTCCAGGACGCGGTGTCGAAGGCCCGCGACCGGCTCTCCACCGGCTGGCGGCCGGACAAAGGGACCGGCAAGCACCAGCGCCAGTCCCGCGCGCCGGGCGTCGTGCAGGCTCTGAACCGACAGCAGGACGCGCTCCAGGCACACCGGATCGACGTACCGAAACCACCGCCGACGCTGCGGGTGCCGGACCTCGGTGTACGGCAGGGCACGCCGCAGGTACGCGCGCAGGGCGTCGCCGTCGACGGGCGGCTCGCCGGCCCGGTCGACCTCACCATCGACGGCGGCGACCGGCTGCTCGTCACCGGGCCCAACGGCGCCGGGAAGTCCACACTGCTCGCGGTGCTCGCCGGAGCGCTCGCACCCACCGACGGGTACGCCTGGACGGCGAGGGAGGCCCGGGTCGCCCGGCTCACCCAGGAGACCGCCGGGCAGGCCCCCGACCTCACCGCCGACGAGGTGTACGCCGGCCAGGTGGGACGGCTGGTGTCGCGTGGGGTGCTGCCCGCCGCCGAGGCCGTGTCGCTCGGATCGCTCGGGCTGCTGGACTCCGCCGCGACGCGTACGCCCGTCGGGCGGATGTCGCAGGGGCAGCAGCGCCGCCTCGACCTGGCACTGGTGCTGGCCGGGCGGCCCACGCTGATCCTGCTCGACGAACCGACCAACCACCTGTCGTCGACGCTTGCCGACGAGCTGACCGCCGCGATCCGCGCGACGAGCGCCGCCGTCGTCGTCGCCACCCACGACCGGCAGTTGCTGCGGGACCTGGCCGACTGGCCGCTGCTACGGGTCGGTGAGCCGCCGATCCGGGCGACCGGATAAAGCCGTTGACCGGGCGGTGATGATCAACAGGTGACCATCACCGCCCGGTCTGCCTGGACGACCAGCACCAGCCGGCCCGACCACCCCGACGCAGTGCTGCTGCTGCGCGCGTACATGACCGAGATGGTGGTTCGCTATCACCGCCGCCCGGCCCTGCCCGGCGAGGTCGACGCGGCGCTGGCCGAGCTGCCCAGCGACGACCTGACCGCCCCGAGCGGGCTGCTCCTGCTCGCCCACCACGGCCCCGACCTGGCCGGCTGCGCAGGGCTGCGCTGGCATCCCGGCTGGGCCGAGCTGACCCGGGTGTTCATCCGCTCCGAGCACCGCGGCGCCGGTGGTGGCGCGGCGCTGCTGGCCGCCGTCGAGGAGCAGGCCAGCACGGCAGGGGCGGACCGGATCCGGCTCGACACCCGGCACGACCTGGTCGAGGCCCGCGCCCTGTACGCCCGGCACGGCTACACCGAGATCCCGGCGTACTCGCGGGGCCCCTACGCCGAACACTGGTTTGAGAAGCGGCTGCGCTGAGCAGTTGACGTCGGCGCGCGGACGCGCTAAATAAGAAGAGGAAGTTGAGTCGACCCGGCTCAACTCATCACCTTCGGCCAGGAGAACCGAGGAGGCATGACCATGTTGATGCGTACCGACCCGTTCCGCGAGATCGACCGGCTCGCCGAGCAGTTCTTCGGTACGGCGGCACGTCCCGCGACGATGCAGCTGGACGCCTACCGCGACGGCGACCACTTCTACGCGGCGTTCGACCTGCCCGGCGTCGATCCGGACAGCATCGACTGCACAGTCGAGCGCAACGTGCTCACCGTCCGCGCCGAGCGTCGCCGGCCCGCCGGCGATGGCGTCGAGCTGGTCGCCGCCGAACGCCCGATGGGCACCTTCACCCGGCAGCTGCTCCTCGGCGACACGCTCGACACCGACAAGCTGGAGGCCGGCTACGAGCACGGGGTGCTGACGCTGCGCATCCCGGTCGCCGAGCGTGCCAAGCCCCGCCGGGTCACCATCCAAGCCAACGGCAGCGCCCGCCGAGAGATCAACGCCTGATCCGACACGCTGACGGGTGGGACCGGCGCGCCTGCACGCCGATCCCACCCAAGGCTGAGAGCCTTTTTCACATGGTGTTCTCCGACGCTCCGGTGCTCGCCCGCCCATCCGCGCCACCGGCGCTGCCGAGCGGGCCGGTCGAGGTCACCGAGGCGTGGCTGCGCAACCGGCGGCTGTCCGAGCACACCCGCGACGCCTACCGACGCGACGTCACCGGCTGGCTCCGCTGGTGCGCCGATCACGACCTCGACCCGCTGCGGGCCACGTTCCTGCACGTCAACGAGTACGCCCGCGCGCTGGAGAGCAGCGTCGGCGCCCGCAGCGGCCGCCCACTGACCCCGGCGACCGTCGCGCGTCGACTCTCGGCACTGTCCAGTTGGTACGACTTCCTGGTCAAACTGAGCGCCGTGCCGGCCAACCCGGTCTCCGGCGCCGACCGCCCCCGCGTCGACCGGGACCACTCCGCCACCGTCGGGCTCACCCCCGAAGAGGTGGACGCCCTGCTCAGCGCCGCCGACGCGGACACCGGCGCGACCGCCGTACGCAACCGGGCGGCGCTCGCGCTCCTCGCCGACCTGGGTCTGCGGGTCGGGGAGCTGATCTCGCTGGACCTGACCGACCTCGGCACCGAACGCGGCCACCGCAGCGTGCGTTTCATCGGCAAGGGCGGCAAACAACGTCGCCGCGCCCTCACCCCCGGCACCGGGCACGCCCTGGACGCCTACCTGGCCCAGCGGGCCGCCGCCACCGGCGTGCCGGTGCCGCAGCTCACCGGCCCGCTGCTGGTCACCGCCAGCGGCGCCCGACTGGACCGGCACTCGGTGTTCCGGATGGTCCGTCGGCTCGCCCGCGCCGCCGGCATCCCGGCCTGGGCGAAACTGTCCCCACACTCGCTGCGGCACGCCTTCGCCACCACTGCCCGCTCCGAAGGCGTGCCGTTGGAGGACGTCCAGGACGCCATGGGGCACGCCGACCCGCGCACCACCCGCCGCTACGACCGGGACCGGCACAACCTCGACCGCGACCCGGCCTACGCGGTGTGGGCGGCGCGGTCACGTCGTCGCGGCTGAGTGCTACACGCCCGACGTCGGGTCGTCGGTCAGTCGAGAACCGCAGTGGCTTCGACCTCGACGAGGAGATCAGGCTCGCCCAACGCGCTGACACCCAGCAGCGTGATGGGCTTGACCAGGTCAACTCCCAGCTTCGCACCCGCCCGAGCGACGCCTTCGCCCAACAGGGGCATCTTGTCGGGCGACCAGTCGACGACGTAGATGGTCAGTTTCGCCACGTCACCGAACGACCCACCGATCTCGGCCAGGGCGGTGCCGATGTTGAGATAGCACTGCTCGACCTGCGCGGCGAGGTCCCCCTCGCCGACTTTGCGCCCTTCGGCGTCGCGAGCCACCTGACCGGCGAGGAAGACCAGCTTGGACCCGGTTGCGATCGACAACTGGCGGTAGACGTCAGGCTTCGGTAACCCGTCCGGATTGACGAGAGTGATCGCCATGCTGACTCCTTCTGTCGTTGCGCCGGGCCGTCTCAGCTCTGCGGGCGGGGGCAGATGCAGAACGGCTGCCCGATCGGGTCGAGAAGCACCACCCACCGCTCGCCGCCGGGCTGGAATGCCGGCTTCGACGCGCCCGCGGCGACGAACTTCTCCTCCGCCGCCGCCAGGTCGTCGACGTAAAGATCCAGGTGGTAGCGCTTGTCGCCGGTCTGGTCGGGCCAGGAGGGCGGTCGGTAACCCTCGACCAGCCCGAAGCCGATGGAGACACCACCGGAGCTGATCATCGCGTACTCCGGTTGGCTGTGGGTGACCTCCCAGCCCAGCGCCTCGCGGTAGAACGCGGCGTGGCCGGGGGGATCGGAACTGTCGAGGTTGACCATCGCGAGGTCGGCAGAAGCTGTCACGCCGGCAGTATGCCGCCCGGGCCCGACAACTCCGGCCCGCGACACCGGCCCGCGAGTAAAGGTCAGGGGGCGTCGAGGGGCCAGAACGTCACGCGGGCCGTGCCGTCGCGGCAGATCAGCCCGGCGCCGACCCGGCGGCAGTCGGTCACACCCGCCGGGAGCACCGCTGACACCCGATGACCGTCGCGCCCCACCGTCGCGACCAGGGAGCGCCTGCCGTCCGCCGCCATTCCCAACACCACCAGGGATTCCGTGGTGCCCCGTGGGCCCCCCACGGTGCGCCAGCGCGCCCCGGCCGGCCACGTCCACACCCGCGCCCCGCTGCCCGCGTCGATCGCCCAGCGTCCCTGCTCGTCCTGCCCACAGAGCAGACCCTGGCAGGGCCGCAGGATCAGCTCACCCGGCTGCACCGGCACCTGCCAGCGTCGTACCAGCCCGGGTAGGTCGTAGCCGGTCAACACCACCGCGCCGCCGCTGGGGTGGCGCAGCACCAGGTGCGCGCCGACGACCTGGGGATTGTCCGGGCCGTAGTCGGCCGGCGGAAGCTGTCCCCGCCCGCGTTCGGTGCCGTCACGGGCGTCGAGCAGCCGGACCAACCCGTCGTCCTGCACCAGCAGCACCCGCCCGGGTAGGCCGGGCAGCGCCCGCAGCACCGCAGTGGAGGGCAGCGGGACCGACCACCGGTTCGCGCCGGTGACCGGGTCGACGCCGTGCACAGTGCCCTCGACCCGCCGACCCGGTTCGGCGGCGCTGCGCACCTCGCGCACCGCGACCGCCTCGTTTCCGGCCGCGTACACCCGCTCGGGCCGCCGCCACACCGGCTGGCCGGTACGCAACGACCGCGCGGTGGTCACCCGCGCCCCGAGCGCCTGGTCGCGCTCGACAAGCAGCAACAGGTCACCGGCGACCTCGGCGGACCACCCGGCGGCGGGCGGCACTGTGACCCGCCACCGCGGCGGGCCGTCCGGGGCGGCCGAGTCGTAGGCGCTCAGCGTCGGCGGGTTCGGCTCGGGGTCGACGACCAGCAGCAGCGACCCCGCGCCGAACACTGTCGCCCGAGCGGGCACCGCCGGCCCGACCTGAGTCGTCAGGCGCGCGGCCGGGGCGGCACCACCGAGTAGGACACAGACCGCCACCAGCACCGCCACCCGCCACCGGCGGGACACCTGCGGCGGTGGCCGAGGCTCCTCCAGTGGCGCGCCCCGGTCGTCACCCAGCTCGATCAGCACCGACATGAGCGCCCACCCGTCCGCTCGCGCCGGCCGGTCAGCAGAGCAGGTCGAGGTGGCGGTGGGCGTCCTCGGCGATCTCCTCGTGCCGCAGCCAGCGGCGCGCCCACAGCCGGGCGGCCAACTCCGCCTGCTCGTCGCCCCACGCGGCGTGCTCGACGAGCAACGCGGTGGTCAGCGCGTACGCCAGGCGCAACGCCAGACCACGGGCGCCCGCGAGCACCGCCGACGCGTTCGGGTCGAAAGTCACCGCTGTGATGGTCTCCTGCAACTGCGCAGCGGCGGCGGCCAGGGTGTCGGCGAGCACCGGCGACAGCGGCCGAGCCAGGTCGACGGCGGCGGTCAGCCGGCTCAGCAGCGGCGCACCGGCGTCCTCCCGGGCCAGCGCGCGCAGCACGTCCACTGCCAGCACATTGGTGGTGCCCTCCCAGATCGGCAGCACCTGGGCGTCGCGCAGCAGCCGGGGCACGCCGGTGTCCTCCACGTAGCCGGCACCGCCGAAGCTCTCCACGTACTCACTGGCGGAGCTGACGGCGAGCCGGCCGGTGGCCAGCTTCGCCAACGGCGCCACGATGCGCAGCTCGGCGGCGGCCTCCGGGTCGGCGCCGACCTCGACCCGGCCGAGCAGGGCGAAGGCGTGCCCGGCGAGGGCGAACGCGCCCGCCGCGTCGACAGCGAGGGTGCCCAGGGTGGCCCGGTGCAGGGGCGAGGACACCAGCGGGCCGCCGGCGACGTGCCGCACCTCGGCGTACGCGCGGGCGTAGGCGAGGCCCCGTCGCATCCCGCCGGCCGCCGCCGCGGCGTTGTGCACCCGGGTCACCACGACCAGTGTCATCGCCCGGACCAGACCGGGCACCGCCGGATCACCCAACGGGAGGGCGTACGCGTCGCGCAGGCCGATCTCGGCGGTGGGAAGCGCCCGGGTGCCGAGCTTGTCCTTGAGCCGGTGCACAGTGACACCCGGTGCGGGTGCGCCCGGCGCCGCGCCGTCGGCCAGCGGTGAGTCGACCGCGTACCGGGGAACGAGGAACGGGGCGAGAACCCGGCTGCCCCGCCCGGCGCCCTCCGGCCGGGCCAGCGCCACCGCCATCGCCGCGTCGGCGGCGGAGCAGAACCACTTTTCCCCGGTCAGCCGCCACGAACCGTCCGCTGCGGGTCGTCCGAGTGTGCTGGAGCGGCCCAGATCGGAGCCGCCCTGCGACTCGGTCATCCACTGCCCGCTGGTGATCGCCGTGGCCGGGTCCGTGGAGATCAGCCGGGGCAGCCACGCGTCGCGGACCGTGGCGTCGACGTCGGGCATGCTGAGCAGCGCCGCCGCCCCGTCGGCCATCGCCACCGGGCAGGAGAACGTCGCCGACTCCGGCCCGTACAGGTGCAGCAGGGCGTGCTGCACGACCCGCGCGGCGGCACCCCAGGTGCCCCGGGCGTCCGGCAGGTAGGGCAGCGCCACCACGGCGTGTCGGGCGGCTGCGGCGCGTTGCGCCTGCCAACCGGCGGAGGTGTCGATCCGGTCGATCCGGGCACCCCACGGGTCGTAGCGGACCAGCGTCGGCGGGTGCGCCTCCGCGTCGGCGTGCGCCGCACGCAGCGGCCCGGTGACGTCGGCGGCCAGGTCCGCGAGACGGCCCTTCGCCGCGGCATGCCCGCCCGAGCCGAGGTGACGCTCCAGCCAGGACCGCAGCAGGCCATCGCCGGCGTACGGGTCGACGGGGGGTGGTACCGGCTGCACGAAGCGGCTCATCGATCGGCTCCTGGCACTGCTCGGGGGTGTGCGCCGACGGTAGACGATGCGGGGCCGCCGCGAACAGGGCACACCCGCCCATCGGGCGCACCCAGTTTCCGGCTTGTCGCCCGTCAGCGTGACCGTCTTCTCTACGGTCGGTAGTCGTGGGTGCGGGCCAGTCGTGGAGCCGACCGGCCCGGCGTCACCGCCCGATGCGCACCGGGTTGGCGTTCGCCGGGTTCGGTGTGGCGCTGTGCTGCGTGGGGGTGGCCGGGTTGGGCGCCTGGAACCTCCAGACCGTCCGGCAGGCCGCCGGCCCGATCCGGGAGACCGCCGACGGTTTCCTCAGCGAGGTGGCCCTCGGCGACAGCGACCGGGCGTACGAGCGGCTGTGCGAGGACGCGCGCAGCCGGTGGAGCGCGATCGGCTTCACCAGTTGGGTGCGGACACCACCGATGGTCACCGACTACGAGATCACCGACGTGTCGGTCGCCACCCGCAGCGGACGACCGCACGGCACGGTGACGGTGAAGGTGACCCGCGACGGCGGGCTCAGCGAGGAACGTCGCCTGCCAGTGGTCCGTGAGGACGGGAACTGGCGGGTGTGCGGTGACCCCTTCTAGGCCCCCGGTCGCCCCGCCGGTCCGCCCACAGCTGCTGCGACCACGCGAGGGAGTGCAGCCGACCACCTCGACGGAACTCTTCTTCGATCTCGTCTTCATCTTCAGCATCACCCAGTTGTCGCACTACCTGCTCGCGCACCTGGACTGGCGGGGCGCGGGGCGTACCGGCCTGTTGCTGGCGCTGGTGTGGCTCGTCTGGGTCTACACCACCTGGCTGACCAACTGGCTGCAACCGGACCAGGGGCCGGTGCGCACGATGCTGATCGGGGTGGGGCTGGGCAGCCTGCTGCTGTCGGCGACGATCCCGGAGGCGTTCGGCTCCACCGGCCTGCTCTTCGCGCTGGTCTACGTCACCGTGCAGGTGGGCCGCACAGTGTTCGCGTTGTGGGCGGTGCAGGGCAGCCCGTGGTTGGTGGCCGGATTTCAGCAGTCGCTGCCGTGGATCACCGGCACGTCGGTGCTCGTGGTCATCGGTGGCCTGGTCGGCGGTGCCGCCCGGGACGCGGTGTGGACGGCGGTGATCGTGATCGAGGTGGTCGGCCTCTCGATCGGCTATCCGCTGCCACGACGGGGACGCAGCCGACCCGAGCGGTGGATGGTGGAGGGTGGGCACCTGGCCGAACGGTGCGCGGCGTTCGTCCTGATCGCACTGGGGGAGTCGATCCTGGTCACCGGCAGCACCCTCACGTCGCACGTGGACCTGGTGACGTCCGGGGCGTTCCTGCTGGCGTTCGGTGGTTCGGTGGCGCTGTGGTGGGTGTACTTCGCCCGATCGGCCCCGGCCGCCACGGAGTTCATCGCCCACGCCGGGGCGCGCACCGGGGCGTTGAGCCGGGTCGCGTTCAACTTCCTGCACCCGGTGATCGTCGCCGGTGTCGTCGTCACGTCGGCGGCCGACGAGCGGTTGCTGCGGGAGCCCGGCGCCCCGGCCACCACTGTCGACGTGCTGCTCACCCTGGGCGGTCCCGCGCTGTTCCTGGCCGGGCACGCCGCCTACAAGGCGCTGTTGTGGCGGACCCTGCCGATCAGCCGGGTCACTGCGGTGGTGGTCCTGCTGGCGCTGATGCCGATCGGTGTGCTGCTGGAGGCACCCGTCGCGGTGTGCGCCGCTGTGGCGTTGGCGGTGACTGTCGCCGTGATCCTGACCGACCGGTTCCGGTCACTGGCGGCCGCGCGGTGACCGGCGCGTCGCCAGGACGCGGTCCACGTCATCCGCAGTTACTGCGCCCGCGCCGTGGCGTGGAGCGGACCACCTCCACCGAGCTCTTCTTCGACCTGGTCTACGTCTTCACGATCATCCAGCTGTCGCACTACCTGGCCGAGAACCTCAGCTGGCAGGGCGTCGGACGGACAGCGGTGCTGCTGAGCCTGGTCTGGCTGGTCTGGATCTACACGGTGTGGGCGGGTAACTGGCTGCACCCGGACCGGACACCCGTGCGGGCCACGCTGCTGGTGGTGACGCTGGGCAGCCTTCTGCTCGCCGCCGCGCTGCCCACCGCCTTCGGCGACAACGGCCTGCTCTTCGCTTTGGCGTACGCGGCGGTGCAGGTGGGTCGCACGGCCTTCTCCCTGTGGGCGATCCGGGGCGAGCCCTGGCTCGGCGACAGCTTCCGGCAGTGTTTCGTCTGGATCGCCGGTACCGGGGCGCTGGCGGTCGTCGGCGGGCTGGTGGACGCCCCGGCCCGGGAGCTGATCTGGATCGCGGTGATCGTCGTCGACTCGATCGGGCTGGCGACCGGGTTTCCGGTGCCCGGGATGGGGCGCAGCAGGCCGGAGCACTGGCGGGTGGAGGGCGGGCACCTGGCCGAACGCTGTCAGGCGTTCATCCTCATCGCGCTGGGGGAGTCGCTCCTGATCACCGGTGGGACGCTGACGCAGCGGTTGGACCGGGTGACCATCGCCGCGTTCCTCCTCGCGTTCGCGGGTTCGGTGGCCCTGTGGTGGGTGTACTTCGACCGGGCGCAGGCCAGCATGGCGGCGTTGGCGGCCGCGGGTGAACGGGCCGGGCGGCTCTCCCGGCTGGTGTTCAACTATCTGCACCCGGTGATGGTGGGCGGCATCGTCGTCACGGCAGTCGGTGACGAGCGGCTGCTGCACGATCCCGGGGAACCTGTCGGCTGGGCGAGCGCGCTGGTCGTCCTTGGCGGTCCCGCGTTGTTTCTGGCCGGGCACGCCGCGTACGAGATGGCACTCGGCGAGGCCGGGGTGGTCGCCCGGGTCGCGGCGACGCTGCTGCTGCTCACGCTGTCCCCGGCGGCGGTGGCGTTGCGGGCGCCGATCGCGGTGGCCGCCGGGGCTGCGCTGCTGATCACTGTCGGGGTGATCGTGGCCGACCGTATGTCGGCGCGGCGGGCTGCTCAGTCGCGGGGGCCGAGGTCGCCGCTGCGGTAGTGCCGGCGGCAGAGCACCTGGTAGCGCACCTCGGCGGTGTCGACGGTGTCGCCGATGACGACCTGGGCGCCCTCACGGACGACCCGCCCGTCGACGACTCGGGCGTTGAGCAGCCCTTCGCGGCCGCACCAGCAGAGCACCTCGACCTGGATGCGGGCCACCTCGTCGGCCAGCTCGAACAGGCGCTGCGCGGCGGGGAACATCCGTGAGCGGAAGTCGGTGGCCAGGCCGAACGCGAACACGTCGACGTCGTAGCTGTCGACCAGCTCGGCCATCTGCTCGACGTGCTCGACTGTGTAGAAGCACGCCTCGTCGCAGATCAGGTAGTCGACGCGTACCCCGTCGGCCCACCGGCCGCGCACCAGGGCCCGCAGGTCCAGGTCGTCGGTGACCTCGATGGCCTCGTGGGCCAGGCCGATGCGGGTGGTGACCTGCGGTCCGAGCGACCTGTCGATGCGGGTGGTGACCAGCCCGCGACGGCCCTGCCGGGCGTGGTTGTAGTTCATCTGCAACGCCATCGTCGACTTGCCGCAGTCCATCGGCCCCCAGAAGAACTTCAACGCCGCCGCGTGCACCGGACGCCCGTCGAGCCCGCGCGCGGCCGCGCACCCGGCCGGTGCGTGCGGCTGGCCGGGGAACGGGTGAGCCAGGCAGGTCGGAGCGGTGGCGGCGTCGTCGGTCACGGTCGGGCAGCCTAGCCGATCGGCCGAGGCTGATCTGTCGCGCGCGGGACGCGTGCTCAGAGCACCCGGGGTGGGGTGTTGCCGGCGGCGACGATGGCACGGCGGATCGGCACGGCGGCCAGGAGTAGGAAGCCGACCACGAAGAAGATCAGCAGTGAGACCAGGCCCACCCGGTAGGAGGAGGTGAGTTGGAACACCAGACCGAAGGCGAGCGGGCCGAGCCAGCTGGTGCCCTTGTCGCTGATCTCGTAGAAGCCGTAGTACTCGCCTTCCTTGCCGACCGGGATGAGCTGGCTGAACAGCGACCGGCTCAACGCCTGGCTGCCGCCGAGGACCAGGCCGATGCCCGCGCCGAGGATCATGAACGGCACCGGCGCCTCGGCGGGCAGCCGGAACGCGGCGATGATCACACCGGTCCAGAGCACCAGGCTGAGCAGCACGGTCTTCCACGCGCCGATGCGCCGGGCCAGCGCGCCCAGGCTCAGCGCGCCGCCGAAGGCCAGGAACTGCACCAGCAGGATCGTGATGATCAGGGTGCTCTGCTCCAGGCGCAACTCCTCGGTGCCGTACTGGCTGGCCAGGGTGATGACCGTCTGGATGCCGTCGTTGTAGACCAGGAACGCGAGCAGGAAGAACAACGTCAACGGGTACGCCTTGATCTCGCGCATGGTGCGGCCGAGCTGCCGGAACCCGTCGGTGACCACGTTGCCATTGCCGCCGGCCAGGGCCGCCGCGCTGGGGTGCTCACGCATCCAGCGCAGCGGCACCAGCGTGAACACCGCCCACCACACCCCGGCCGACACGATCGACCAGCGGGCCAGGTCCAGGGTGCGTTGCGGGTTGTCCCCCTCGTCGAGCAGGGTGATCGCGACGAGGTTGAGCGCCAGCAGCAGACCGCCGCCGAGATAGCCGATCGCCCAGCCGCGGCTGGAGATGCCGTCGCGTTCGTCGGGGCCGCCGAGCTGCGGCAGGAACGAGTGGTACACCACGACCGCCGCGCCGAAGGAGATGTTCGCGACCAGGAACAACGCCCCACCGAGCAGGTAGCGGTCGCCGGTGACGAAGGCCATCAGGATCGTCGCGCCGGCACCGGTGAACGCGGCCCCACCGAGTAGCCGCTTCTTGTGCGCCGACCGGTCGGCGATCGCCCCGATGACCGGCAGCACGAACACGGTGAGGAACACCGACAGCGAGATCAGGTACGGGTAGTAGGACCCGGCCGCGACACGGATACCCAGCGGGTGCACGTACCCGTCGCAGGTGTCCGCGCCCAACTCGCAGCCGGCGGCCAGCTCGGCGACGGTGGTCAGGAACGGACCGAGGAACACGGTGATCACAGTGGTCTGGAAAGCGGAGTTGGCCCAGTCGTAGATGTACCAGCCCCTGCGCTCGCGGCGGGTGCTCGCCGGGGGCGGGGTGTCGTCCACCGTGGGGGTCACGGTCTCGGCCATCCGGGGGTCCTTCGACGGTTCAGGCGGCCCAGTGGCCGCGGCTGCGGTAGACGTCGCGCAGCACGCCGACGTGATCGGTCATGATGCCATCCACACCGAGATCCAGTAAGTCGTGCATCTGGTCGGGTTGGTCGATCGTCCAGACGTGCACCTGAAGGCCGATGCGGTGGCAGTAGTCGAGGAACCGGCGGTCGACCACCGGCACCCGCCCGTAGCGCGGCGGCACCTGCGCGGCGACCACCGACGGCGGCAGCCGCAGCGGCCGCCCGTGCAGGGAGGCCAGTCGCAGCCGGGCGACACCGCGCATGCCCAGGCTGGTGGCGACCCGGCCTTCGGTGAGCGCGCGCAGCCGGGTCAGCCGGGCGTCGCTGAACGAGGCGAGCAGCACCCGGTCGCCGGCGCCGGCCCGGGTCACTGTCGCGACCGTCGGCTCGACGCCGCCGTCGGCCTTCACGTCGATGTTGAAGCGGACCTGCGGCCACGCCCCCAACACCTCGTCGAGCCGGGGTACGACGGCAGCGCCGCCCACGCGTACCGAGGCGAGGTCGGCCCAGCTCATGTCGGCGATGCGTCCCGCCTCGCCGGTGACCCTGCGCAGCGTCGGGTCGTGGAAGATCACCGCTACGCCGTCCGCTGTGGCGTGCACGTCGGTCTCCACGTACCGGTAGCCCAGCCCGACGGCCCGGGCGAACGCCTCGGTGGTGTTCTCGTCGCCCTCGGCGGCGCCGCCACGGTGGGCGAACGCCAGCGGCGCGGGCGCGTCGAGGTAGCCGAATCGGGTCAACACGCGACGCAGTATGCCCTCGGTTGGTGGAGCGCGGATGGCCTGCCGGCGAAAATCAGGCCCGTGGCACCGGGTGCCACCCCCACCGCGCCGATCGTGCGGTTTCGGTCGTGGATACGCGTGGAACGTTCCTTATGTCGGGACAGCATGTGCAAGATCGCGAGAGGGTGGGACGGGTGCGGTCAGCTCCAGTCGGTCTGGTAGCCGTCGTGGCGCAACAGGTCCAGCAGTTCGGCGTCGCTGGGTCGGTGGGCGTGGGTGAGCGCGGCGGTCAACTCCTCGACGCCGACCGGGTCCGGCCCCTGCACCTCGATCGCCCGTACCGTGGCGCCGTCGGTGCGGTAGAGGGCGATGGACGGGTCGCTGTTGTCGGTCTCGTGAGTCACGATCAGTGTGCTCCCGCCGCCCAGGTCGGTGCAGGTGCGCAGCCGCGGCGAGCCGCAGTCGACGCCGTCGGGTAGCCCGCTCGCGGCCTGCGGCACGCGCAACCGCCAGAGCACGGGCACAGCCCGGCCGTCGGTGGTGCGCAGCGGGTAGGCGATATCGAGACCGCCACGCTCCAGCCAGCCGACGGCGCCGGAGCGGGTCACGTCGTCGGGGATCAGCAGCTGATCTCGAGACCACGGTGACGACCGCGTCAGGTCGGCGAGGTCCCGCTGGTCCTTGGCGTGGTGGTACTCGATCCGCAGACCGGCGTAGCCGATCCCGCCGACGACGACGAGTACCAATGCGGCGAGGACGAGACTACGGCGCGACACGTGATCATTGTCCCCGTCGCCGGTTCGGCTCAGGTGATCGTGCAGAAGCTGTCCGAGGCGTTGAAGGTGGCACTGGCCGACCAGGGGGTCATCGACCAGA